>NZ_JBHWIJ010000285.1:0-11132 GCF_042732255.1 Kitasatospora sp. NPDC059803
GGGGGGCCCTCCGGGAAGGGGTGGGGGCGCGGGGGGGGGCGGCCGCGGGGGCGGGCGCCCCGCCGGGGGGGGGCGGCCTTCTCGTAGCTGACGCAGCCGTTGCGGCCGTTCACCGGCGCCGCCGGATTGTCGTCCAGGACGGAGCGGATGTCGAGCGAGTCCTTCATCTCCTTGAGGCCCAGCGGGTCCTCTTCGTCGCCCAGGAGCTGCTTGCGGACGAAGGTCTTGGGGTTCAGGTCCTCGAACTCGAAGTCCTTGAACTCGGGGCCCAGCTCGCTGCGGATGTCCTCCTTCGCGTTGTCGGCGAAGGAACGGACCTTCCGGATGAAGCCCATGGTGTCCTGGATCAGCTTCGGGAGCTTGTCGGGGCCGAAGATGATGATCGCCATCACGGCCAGGGTCAGGATCTCCAGCCCGCCTACATCGCTGAACACCTAAGCTCCCTAGCTCGTCGGACGACGGTCCCTACAGGGTAATGGCCATCGGCGGGTCCATGGTCCACGCTGCGATGAAGCCGTGGTAAAGACCTGCCGATGGCCGAGATCGTCGCGACCGGGGCGCGAGCGGCGCTCCAGGCCCGGACAGGGCCTAGCGGGTCTGCTGGCGCAGTGCGGGCAGGCCGCCCGAGTTTCGCTCCGCGGCCGGCGGCGGCGTCGCGTCGCGGGTCGCGGCGACGGGGTGGGCCGGGAAGTCCACCGGGATCTGCGCGGTCATCGGGACCAGGCCCCCGCCGCGGCCCGTGCCGCCGCTGTTGCCGACCGTGCTGACCGGGTTGCCGTGCTGGTCCTCGCTCTGCGCGCTGAGGCCGCCGACCCCGCCGAGCGTGACCGCGGCGACCGAGAAGGCGCCCGCGGCGGCGAAGACGAAGCGGCGCCCGCGCGGCGCGGCGGAGCGTACGGAGGCGGCGGCCTGGCGGGGCCGGGCGGGGCTCTCGGGGCGGGCCGCGGCCTCGGGGCGGCCGTTGCGCCGGCCCATCAGGGGCCGCAGCACCGCGCCGCCGCGCCCGAACGCCCGCGGGTCGACCCCGGGCACCGGGGTGTCTGCGCCGAGCGCGCCCGTGCCGAAGGAGGCGCCGGCGCCGCGGCCGAAGGAGCCGCCGGTGAGCCGGCTGCCGCCGAGCGTGCCGCCGGCCGCGACCCCGCCGCCGGGCAGGTCGTCGTCGTCACCGCGGCTGCCGCGCCCGACGGGCCAGTCGGCGTCCGCCGGATCGTCCGCCGACAGGGCGCCGACGGCCATCAGCCGGGCCATCAGGCCGGAGGACGGCCCGGGGGTGCCGGTGCGGGTCAGCAGGTGCTTGACGGCCCGGCCCGCGTCGACCTCGGCGAGGCACTGCGGGCAGGTCGCCAGGTGGGCCTGGACGCGATCGCGCGAGTCGTGGCCGAGTTCGCCGTCCAGGAACGCGGAGAGGCGCTCACCGAGGTGGTGCTCCTCGGCGGCCGGCTCGGCGGGGCGCACCGGCACCGCGCGCAGCGCCGTCTCGCCCGGCAGCGGGAGCGCGGGCAGGACGGGCTCGCCCGGTTCGTCGCCGCCGCGGCGGGCGGGCAGGGCCCAGCCCCGCCTGGCCGCCGACCGGCCGGACGGGTCCGACTGGCCCGGCCCGGACCGGCCGGTTCCGCTCACGATCGCCTCCGTCCGCGCACACCCGGCGCGAGCGCGCCCTCGACGGCGGCGCCGACCGGCACCGGCTCCTCCGAGCCGCCGCGGCGCTCGCGCCCGGGGGCCGAGCCGGGGGCACGGTGCTTGAGCGCGGCGCGCAGGTGCGAGCGGCCGCGGTGGATGCGGCTGCGGACGGTGCCGAGCTTGACGCCCAGCGTGGCGGCGATCTCCTCGTAGGACAGTCCCTCGATGTCGCAGAGCACCACGGCGGCGCGGAACTCCGGGGCGAGGGTGTCCAGGGCGTGCTGCACGTCGGCGTCGAAGTGGGTGTCGCTGAAGTGCTGGGCCGGGCTGGGCTCGCGGGAGGCGAGCCGCTCGGCCGCGTCCTCGCCGAGCGCGTCGAAGCGGATGCGCTGGCGGCGGCGGACCATGTCCAGGAACAGGTTGGTGGTGATCCGGTGCAGCCAGCCCTCGAACGTGCCGGGGGTGTAGGTGGACAGCGAACGGAACACCCGGACGAAGACCTCCTGGGTGAGGTCCTCGGCGTCGTGCTGGTTGCCCGTCAGGCGGTACGCGAGGCGGTAGACCCGGGCGCTGTGCGCCTCGACGATCTCCTCCCAGGAGGGCGGAGTCCAGGTCTGCGCGTCGGGGCCCTCGGTGAAGGTCGCGAGGGCGGGGGCCTCGGTGGTACCGGCGGCCGGCGTTGCGGCGGCGGGCTGGTCCAGGTCGGAGTGCGCAGGCTGGTTCATCACGGGCTTCGGCGTACGGGCCGACGCGGTGCAGCGGGAGTGCCGCCGCACGGGGACGTCGCCCTCGGCCACACCTCCTCGGTCGGCTCTTCTGCCCAGCAGGGCCACCACCATATCCACCTCACCCGTCAAGCCCGGATAAAAGTGCCCGGGAGGTCTCCCGTACCCGGTCCTTCGTGACAACGGCCCGCCGCCGTACGCGGTTCCCGGTCGGCCAGTAATCTGTGCCAGGAAATATCGACTTCCCTCGGCACCGGGCCGTAACCCGGGGCTCCGAAAGAGGCAGCCATCAGCGAGTTCGGGCCCGAGCGTGTGGCCCTCGCCGACACCTACGTCGGCGAGGACGCGGTGCTGACCTACGCCCGGGCGCAGTCCGCGCGCACCGGGATACGGGCGATCGGGCCCAGCGGCGGGGCGTGCCTGCGGCTGCTGGCCGCGGCACTGGACGCCAAGGCGGTGGCCGAGATCGGCACCGGGACGGGCGTCTCCGGGGTCTACCTGCTGCGCGGCATGCGGCCGGACGGCGTGCTCACCACGGTGGACTCCGAACCGGTGCGCCAGCAGCTGGCCCGCGAGGCGTACCACGCGGCCGGATTCGCGGCCAACCGCTCGCGGTTCATACCGGGCCGGGCGCTGGAGGTGCTGCCCCGGCTCGCCGACGGCCAGTACGACCTGGTGTTCTGCGACGGCGACCCGGCCGAGTCCCGGGAGTACCTGCTGGAGTCGCTGCGGCTGCTGCGGCCGGGCGGGATGGTCTGCTTCGAGGGGGTGTTCCAGGAGGGCCGGCTGGCCGAGCCGGAGCTGCAGGACCCCCAGACGGGCGCGGTGCGCGACCTGGTCCGGGACGTCCGGGAGAGCGAGGCGCTGCTGCCGGCGCTGCTGCCGGTCTCGGACGGGCTGCTCTGCGCCATCAAACGGTAGGACCGTCGAGCGGCAGGGCCGTCAGGCAGTGGGACCGTCAGGTGGCGGTCCCGCCGCCTCAGGCCGCGGCCGCCAGGCGCCTGACGCGCCGGGCCCTTGAACGCCGCAGGGCCCCAAACGCCGCGGGGCCCGGGCCGACATGACGTCGTACCCGGGCCCGGCAGCACATCTCCAGGAGATGACGAGCACCCGCTGCGGTCAGCCGCAGGCCTTCTTCAGGGCCTCGCCGAGGGCGTCGGCCTCGTCAGGTGTGAGCTCCACCACAAGGCGTCCGCCGCCTTCGAGCGGAACGCGCATGATGATGCCCCGTCCCTCTTTGGTGACTTCGAGCGGGCCGTCACCCGTCCGCGGCTTCATGGCCGCCATGCTCGTTCCCCTTCCTGCAACCGCTCAGCTACGCACCGGCAGTCCGTCCACCGCCGGTATCGAACGCATTGATCGGAAGCCATTATCCCGCATGCCACGGGCTGATGACCAACATCACTCTCGGTGCAACATCGGCCGGACCGCCCCCAAGCGCCGCAATTGCCGTCATAAGCCCCGGCGTGGCGGCGGTGCGCGGGCCGCCGAAAGGTGCGATACCTCACACTCCCCACCCGGCCGTCCGCTCCGGCATCCTGGCACTCGACCGACACCGAGCCGACCACCGGGGAGCCCTCGCCCATGTCCGATTCCGTGCTGTACGAGCTGGACGGCGGCCTGGCCGTCATCACCATCAACCGCCCGGAGGCGATGAACGCCCTCGACGTCGCGACCAAGATCGCACTGCGGGACGCCGTGGCCGCCGCGGCCGCGGACCCGGCGGCGCGGGCGGTGCTGCTGACCGGGTCCGGCGAGCGCGCGTTCTGCGTCGGGCAGGACCTGAACGAGCACCTGACGATGCTGAAGCGGGCCGACGAGACCGGCGAGGGCGCGCTGCGCACCGTCGCCGAGCACTACAACCCGCTGGTGCGGGCGCTGGCCGGGATGCGCAAGCCGACCGTCGCCGCGGTCGGCGGGGTGGCGGCCGGCGCGGGCGCCTCGCTGGCCTTCGCCTGCGACTTCCGGGTCCTCTCCGACCGGGCCGGCTTCAACACCGCCTTCGCCGGGATCGCCCTGACCGCCGACTCGGGCGCCTCCTGGACGCTGCCCCGGCTGGTCGGGCACGCCAGGGCCACCGAGCTGCTGATGCTGCCCCGGACGGTCAAGGCCGCCGAGGCGCTGGAGCTGGGCCTGGCCACCAGGGTGGTGCCGGCCGCGGAGCTCGCCGCCACCGCGCGGGCCTTCGCCCAAGAGCTGGCCGCGGGCCCCACGGTGGCCTACGGCGCCATCAAGGAGTCGCTGGCGTACGGCGCCTCGCACTCGCTGGACGAACTGCTCGACAAGGAGGACGAGCTGCAGACCCTGGCCGGCGAGAGCGAGGACCACCGGATCGCGGTCCGCGCCTTCATCGCCAAGGAGAAGCCGCAGTACCTGGGCCGCTAGGGTTTCCCGCCCGACCGGTCAGACCGGGCGCGCGGTGCGGACGTGGCAGTCCGCCAGGTGGTCGTCGACCAGGCCGCAGGCCTGCATCAGGGCGTAGGCGGTGGTCGGGCCGACGAAGCGGAAGCCCTCCTTCTTCAGGGCCTTCGCGAGCGCGGTCGACTCGGGCGTGACGGCCGGCACCTCCCCCATCGTGCGGGGGGCCGGCCGGTCCGGGGCTCCGGCGAACTGCCAGATCAGCGCGTCCAGCCCGCCGTCCAGGTCGCGGGCGACCCGGGCGTTGGCGATGGCGGCCTGGATCTTGGCCCGGTTGCGGATGATGCCGGTGTCGGCGAGCAGCCGCTCCACGTCCGCCTCGCCGAACTCGGCGACCTCGGCGATCCCGAAGCCGGCGAACGCGGCCCGGAAGCCCTCCCGGCGGCGCAGGATGGTCAGCCAGGACAGCCCGGACTGGAACGCCTCCAGGCAGACCCGCTCGAACAGGGCGTCGTCGCCGTGCACCGGACGGCCCCACTCGGTGTCGTGGTAGGCCCGGTAGTCGTCGGTCGACTCGCCCCAGGCGCAGCGGCGCAGGCCGTCCGCGCCGAGCACCGCGCCCTCGGCGAGGGCGGTCACCGGTCGTTCACCGGTTTCGCGTCCTCGGGCCGCTCCTGCTCGGGCCGCTCCTTGGTGAGCGCGACGGCCGGCTCGACCACCTTCGCGAACTCCTCCAGGCCGGGCAGCGGTTCGGCGCCGGCGTCCGGGCCGTCGGTCGCCTCGACCGCGCCGCGCAGGTGGCCGGCGGCCTCCAGTTCGGCGATCCGCGAGTCGCGGTAGGCGAGTTCGGCGCCGAGGCGGTCCAGGACGTCGTCGACCTCGTCCATCCGGTAGCCGCGGACGGCCATCGGCAGCCGCAGGTCGTCGACGTCCGCCTTGCTCAGCGGACGGTCCTGCGGCAGCCGGGCCGCGAGGCGGTCCTGCACCGCCTCCGGCATCGAGCCGCCCCCGCCGAGCGCCACCAGCGCGGCGCCGCCGACCACCACGGCCATGGCGACCACGATCACCCAGAACACGAGCTGTCCTCCCGAACTCCCGGCCGGCCTGCTGCGAAGTGCCCCCGACCAAACTGATCATGACAGCATGGTCCCTGTGAGGCCGGGGGCCATCATCGCACCCGCAGCAGCTGTGGAGGAGACATCGGTGGCACTGCGCCTGGGACCGCGGGAATTCGGTGACGACGAGCTGGTGATCATGGCGATCGTCAACCGGACGCCGGACTCGTTCTTCGACAAGGGGGCGACCTTCGCGGACGAGGCCGCGTTCGCCGCCGCCGACCGCGCGATGGCCGAGGGCGCGGCGATCCTGGACATCGGCGGGGTGAAGGCCGGGCCCGGTGACGAGGTCACGGTGGAGGAGGAACTGCGGCGCACCGTGCCCTTCGTCGCCGAGTTGCGCAAGCGCCACCCGGAGGCCGTGATCAGCGTCGACACCTGGCGGCACGAGGTCGGCGAGGCCGTCTGCGAGGTGGGCGCCGACCTGCTGAACGACGCCTGGGGCGGGGTGGACCCGAAGCTCGCCGAGGTGGCCGCGCGCCACGACGTCGGGCTGGTCTGCACGCACGCGGGCGGCGCCGAGCCGCGCACCCGGCCGCACCGGGTCGGCTACCAGGACGTGATGGCGGACATCCTGCGGGTGACCGTCGGGCTGGCCGAGCGGGCGGTGGAGCTGGGCGTGCGGCGGGACGCGGTGATCATCGACCCGGGGCACGACTTCGGCAAGAACACCCGGCACTCGCTGGAGGCCACCCGGCGGCTGCCGGAGATGACCGCGACCGGCTTCCCGGTGCTGGTCTCGCTGTCCAACAAGGACTTCGTCGGCGAGACGCTGGACCGGCCGGTGAACGAGCGGCTGCTCGGCACCCTGGCCACCACCGCGGTCTCGGCCTGGCTGGGCGCTCAGGTCTACCGGGTCCACCAGGTCGCGGAGACCCGCCAGGTGCTGGACATGGTCGCCTCGATCCGGGGCACCCGCCCCCCGGCGGTCGCCCGCCGGGGGCTGGCGTAGGCGGCCCGGAGGGCCCAGGGCCTAGATCTGGTTGGTCGGTCGGCGGGTGTCGGCGAGGATCTTCATGACCTCGTCGATCTCGTCGGTGATGTGGAACAGCTCCAGGTCGTGCGGGGCCGCCTTGCCCTGCGCGACCAGGGTGCTCTTCAGCCACTCGTAGAGGCCGCCCCAGTACGCGCTGCCGAAGAGGATCACCGGGAAGCGGGTGACCTTCTTCGTCTGCACCAGGGTGAGCGCCTCGAACAGCTCGTCCAGCGTGCCGAGCCCGCCGGGCAGGACCACGAAGCCCTGGGAGTACTTCACGAACATCGTCTTGCGGACGAAGAAGTAACGGAAGTTCAGCCCGAGGTCGACGAACTCGTTGAGGCCCTGCTCGAAGGGCAGCTCGATGCCGAGGCCGACGCTGAGGCCGCCGGCCTCGGAGGCGCCGCGGTTGGCGGCCTCCATGGCCCCCGGGCCGCCGCCGGTGATCACCGCGTAGCCGGCCTCGGCGAGGGCCCGGCCGATGGCCACGCCGGCCTCGTACTCGGGCGAGTCGGCCGGGGTCCGGGCGGAGCCGAAGACGCTGATCGCGGGCGGGAGTTCGGCGAGGGCGCCGAAGCCCTCGACGAACTCGGAGGTGATCCGCAGCACCCGCCACGGATCGGTGTGCAGCCAGTCGGTCGGGCCGGTGGTGTCCAGCAGCCGCTGGTCCGTGGTGCTCGTGCCGACCTGGTCCCGGCGCACCAGCACCGGGCCCTTCTGCTTCTCGGGCCAGGCCTTCTTCTTCCGCGGCACGCCGACCTGCTCGGGGCCGTGTCCGTAGTGCTTCTCGTCTCCTGTGCCTGTCATGACGAAACCCTACGTCCGGTGATCCCGGTTTTCAGGCAACAGGGGAAGGTCGGTTGGGCGACCGGAAGATGGCGCTCAGCCGAGGTTAGGCCGGTCGGGCCCCCCGATCAAAGGTGCGGCGCCACAGCTGGTGAGCCCCGGCCCCACCCCGTCCTCGGTCTCCGCGATGGCGCTCAGCGAGCAGTGCTCCTCCCGCTTGTGCGCGAGGTTAGGGTCACCGGGGCCGTAGTTGACCGCCGGGACGCCCAGCGCGCTGAACCGGGCGACGTCGGTCCAGCCGAACTTGGCCCGGGCCTGGCCGCCGGTGGCCTCCAGGAAGGCCTGGGCGGCCGGCTGGGCGAGCCCGGGCAGCGCGCCCGGGGCGAAGTCGGTGACGGTCAGCTCGAAGCCGTCGAAGACCTCGCGCACGTGCTTCTCCGCCTCCGCCTCGCTGCGGTCCGGCGCGTAGCGGAAGTTGACCGTCACGACGCACTCGTCCGGGATGACGTTGCCGGCCACGCCGCCGTCGATCCGGACGGCGTTCAGGCCCTCCCGGTACTCCAGTCCGTCGATCTCCACCCGGCGCGGCCGGTAGTCCGCGAGCCGGGTGAGCACCTCGGCGGCGTGGTGGATGGCGTTGTCGCCGAGCCAGCTGCGGGCCGCGTGCGCGCGCACGCCGGTGAGCCGGATCTGCGCGCGCAGGGTGCCCTGGCAGCCGCCCTCGACGACCGCGCCGCTCGGCTCCATCAGCACCGCGAAGTCGGCGGCCAGCCAGTCCGGGCGCTCCCTGGCGAGGTGGCCGAGGCCGTTGCGGTGGGCCTCCACCTCCTCGCAGTCGTAGAACACGAAGGTGAGGTCGCGGTTGGGCTCGGGCAGGGTGGCGGCGAGCCGCAGCTGGACGGCGACGCCGGACTTCATGTCCGAGGTGCCGCAGCCGTAGAGCAGGTCCCCCTCGACGTGGGAGGGCACGTTGTCGGCGATCGGCACGGTGTCCAGGTGGCCGGCGAGCAGGACGCGCTCGGGGCGGCCGAGGGTGGTGCGGGCGACCACGTTGTTGCCGTACCGGTCCACGGTCAGGTGCGGGTAGCCGCGCAGCGCGGTCTCCACGGCGTCGGCGAGCGCCTGCTCGTCGCCGCTCACCGACGGGAAGTCGACGAGCCGGGCGGTCAGCGCGCCGCCGTCGAGGGTGAGGTCCAGGGGCGTCGGGTTCGGGCTGCTCATGGCGCCAGCCTAGTCCGCGGGGTGTGCGCCCCGCGTGGCGCTTGCGTGACGCGGGACGCGGCGGCCCGCCCCGGAGCGAGCGGGCGGGTAACCGCAACCGGGTGGCGCCGCACACCCGTCCGAGTGGGTACGGTGTCGGATCAAGAAGCAAGGCGCGAGAGGGGCGACGGTGGCCAGGAGAAAGAGCGGCGAGGAGCTGGGCGAGGAGTTGGCGCCCCCCCGCCGCGGTCCACTGCGCGCGCTGTTGCTCGTGATCGTCGGCCTGCTCGGCCTCGCGCTGGTCGCGGGACTGGCCGTGGTCGGCATCTGGTGGTTCGGCTTCAAGCAGGGCGAGCCCGAGGGCTGCACGGTGAAGACCGCGGCCGGCAGCGGCACGCTGGAGCTCCCGCAGGCGGCCAACGCCGCGACGATCGCCGCGGTGGCGCGCTCGCGCGGGCTGCCGGACCGGGCGACGGCGATCTCGCTGGCCACCGCGATGCAGGAGTCCAAGCTGCGCAACCTCGCGGGCGGCGACCGGGACTCGATCGGCCTCTTCCAGCAGCGGCCCTCGATGGGCTGGGGCACGGCGCAGCAGATCGGGGACCCGGTCTACGCGACCAACAAGTTCCTGGACGGCCTGGTCAAGGTGCCCGGCTACACCCGGCTGCCGCTGACCGACGCGGCCCAGGCCGTGCAGAAGAGCGGCTACCCGCAGGCGTACGCCAAGCACGAGACCAAGGCGACGCTGCTCACCTCGGCGCTGGCCGGCCGGGAGCCCGGTTCGTTCTCCTGCGTGGTGCGCGATTACGCCAAGCCGGATCCGGCCGACTCGTCCTCCCCCACGGCGGGTGCCTCCGTCTCCCCGGCCGCCTCCCAGCCCACCGCCGCGGACCGGGCCCAGGTGCTGTCCGACCGGGTGCGCCGCGAGTTCGGCCGCACCGTGACCCCGGCCACCGGGTACGCCTCGACCATCAAGGGCGCCGAGAACGCGGTCTCGCTCACCCCGGACCCGTCCGCCGCCGCGCTGACCTCCTCGGCCGACGGAGCCGACGGCGGGATCACCGCCGAGCGGGCGAGCGGCTGGGAGGTCGCCCACTGGGCGGTCGCCCAGGCCCAGCAGCTGGGCATCGCGACGGTCGCCTACGACGGGAAGATCTGGCGCAAGGCCAAGTCGGAGGACGGCTGGCAGTCGCAGACCTCCGGGACGTCGACCAAGCTCGTTCAGGTCACCCTCGCCACGTCCGACAAGGGCTGACGAACCGACGTTCGGGTGGCCGCCGGACGGGTGAACCCGGTCAACCGCAGTGGACCGGGAGCCCGCCGTGGCGGCCCCGCTGGAGAACCGTCACTCTCCTTGCCCGGGGCCGGGTCCACGGGGGCCGTACGGGCCCGCCAGACGCCGTCACGCCGGTCCTACGATCCGATGGTCGGTCAGACACTTTCCTGATCCAGGCCGAAACCTTCTGGCTCCTCAAGCGGTAACACCGTCAGTCCGCCCGGCGGACGTGACGGACCCAGACCCTCCGAGGAGCCCCATGTCTCACCCCCTCACGCGACGGATCGCCAGCGCCGCGCTGCTCGTGGCGGCCGGCGCGACCCCGCTGGTCGCGGCCGGCTCCGCGTCCGCCCTGGGCGGCGACGCCCTGCTGCCCAAGAGCGACCTGGTCGCGCCGCTGGGCCAGCTGACCAACACCGACACCGGTTCCACCCTCCAGCACACCACCCACCAGCTGGGCCAGGCCGCCGGCAGCACCGGCGCCGCCACCGTCGCCGCGGGCGTACCGGCCTCCGCCGACGCCGCCGGCAACATCGTCGCCCACCAGCTCCCCGAGGCGAACGAGAAGGCCAGCTCGCTGACCGCCCCGGTCGACCAGACCGCCGCCACCACCGGCCAGCTCTCCGCCGTCACCCCGAAGGTCGCCTCCGCACTGGCCGGCAAGCTCGGCGAGGCCGTCACCGGCAAGGGCGTCGGCACCCGCAGCGCCGCGGCCAGCCCGGTCGGCGGGCTCGCCCAGACCGGCTCCATCGCCAAGGGCCTGCCCGGCGCCGACAAGCTCGCCGGCGCCGTCCCCGGCACCAACGCCGTCACCGACGCGCTGCCGCTCGGCTCCGTCGCGCGCGCGCTGCCCGCCCTGCCCGCCACCGACGTCCTGGGCCTGGCCGAGCACGGCTCGGCCAACCGCCTCGGCGGCGCCGACCTCGGCCCGAACAACCCGCTGTCCGGCCTCACCGGCGCGCTCGGCCCGATCGGCGGCCTGCTGGGCGGCGTGAACGGCGGCAGCATCAGCGGCCTGCCGCTGTAACCCGCCCCGGGTACGGCGAAGGGGCCGGTGTTCCGTTCGGAACACCGGG
>NZ_JBHWIJ010000286.1:0-11049 GCF_042732255.1 Kitasatospora sp. NPDC059803
GTGTCTGTACGCCCGGCGGCCTGCGGCGCGGCTCCGAGGTCGACCTCGGCCCAAACGCACTTGCCATCCGGCCCAAGGTCGTCGACACCGAACCGGTCGGCGTAGGTGATGACGAGAATGAGGCCCCGTCCGCTGGTGGCGTCCCCGTCCACGTCCCGAGGCTCGGGCCGCACTGTGCTCGGGTCCGTGACCTCCACCCGCAGCCCGCCGCTGGGCAACAGCGACAGGCCGGCAGTCAGCATCACGTCTGGACGGTCGCCCCCGCAGCCGTGCACGATGGCGTTGCCACCGAGTTCGGACAGCACCAGCGGCACCTCGGCCAACTGCTCCTCGTCCGGGTCCAGGCCAAGTCCAGTCAGTGCCTTCCGCGCCCAGCGGCGAACGTCGCGTACACGCTCCCGCTCTGCGGGGAACGTGAACTTGGTGGTGCGTGGTCTCGGCTCCATTGGGGGGTGCCTTCACTCGCTCGGGGTGCCGCTGATCGTGGCGGCTGACACCCAGTGAACGACCTTCTGTACCGGGCAGAACAGGAAAAAGTCCGGGGCTTCCACTCGCGAGGGACCGGAAAATCTGCTTCGGTGTTTCGCTAGAGCGGCAGCGCCACAGGTGACGACAGCGCTACGGTGAGTGCATGGGGGAGAACCTTCTACTGCGGCAGCGGATGGCCGAGCAAGGACTGCTGCAGGTCGACCTGGTCAGGCTGATGAACGACCACGTCGCTGCACACAGCGGCGCGTTGGGCACGTTCAGCGAACGCATGGTCCACAACCTGCTGACCGGAAAAACGCGCTCGCCCCAGACGAAGACCCGCGCCGCGTTAGAGGCAGTATTCGGGTGTACGAGCGAAGAGCTCGGCTTCACACCCCGCCCGGGCGCTAAGCGCCCCGACCCGCCGGAGGCCCGCGTGCTCCGCCGACAATTCCTCTCCATCGCACCAGCTGCCGCTGCCGCGGCTGGCATCCCCGGGCTGTCCTCACGGCCCAGCGGCGTCAGCACCTCCGACGTCGACCGGCTCAGGGCCGGCCTTCGGGCGCTCGCCGAACTGGACAACGAACGCGGCGGCCACCAAGAGCTGGAACGCGCCGCGCTGGCCGGCGCCGAAGCCGCGACCCGGCTCCAGGAACGCCCGGCCAGCCAGCGAGTGCGCAGCGCGCTGTACGCGGTTACCGCGGACTACACCGCCACCGCCGCGTGGTCGTGCGTGGACGCCCGCAGGTTCGATCAGGCTCAGCCGTACCTGGACCGGGCGCTGGCTCTGGCAGGACTGGCCGGCGACAGCACCGGCCAGTTTCGACTGTGGAACGCGACCGCGTTGATGGCCTACCAGCAGCGCCGATACCCGCTTGCCCTGGCCGCCGCTCAGGCCGCGCAGTCGTGTGGCGTCGTCAGGCGCGACCCGTTCTTCGCCGCTCTCGCCCACGTGCGGGTCGCGGTCGGCCACGCCGCCCTCCACGACCGGCAGGCGGCCCTACGCTCCCTCGGGCACGCGAACGACGCCCTCGCCCGTGTTGGTGACGAGGCGCCCCGCCCGTCCTGGACTGCGTTCTTCGGTGCCCCGGAACTACACGGCTTGACCGGGATCATCCACGAGCACCTCGGCGAGTATGCCCAGGCCGAGAGCGCGTGCCATCGCTCGCTGGCCGGCACACCGGCCCGCTTCCGGCGGAACATCGCGATGGTGATGGCCAGAATGGCGCTTGCCCAGCTCCATCAGGAGGAGATCGAAGCGGCTTGTGCGACGGCGGTTCAGGCCCATGGCCTGATGGGCAGCGATCCGTTGCCGGGCCGCCTGCGCTCCCTGCTCGGCGACTTCCATCGTGGCCTGATCAAGGTGGCGCCCGACTCCCGCGAGACGCTGGAATGGCGAGAGACTATCCGCAACATCGAGGAGAGCCGCCGACCGTGATAAAGATCCTCCGCTTCGACCAGGGCAACCTGCCCGAGGGCCTGCGCCAGCTGCTGCTGGACGTCCACGACGAGGCGTACCACGACCGACGCCACGAAGAGTTCGTGCAACGCTTCCCCTGGTTCGTCGACCACTGGAGCTCCAAGTCAGGGTTCACCTGCGTCGTGGCCTACGACGACGACGAGCCGATCGGCTTCTCCTACGGCGCCCCGCTCACCGAAGGGAAGGAGTGGTGGCGCGACCACATGCCCGCGCCCGAACGAACCGAGACCTTCGGCGTGTCCGAGCTGATGCTGCGCCCCGCCTGGCGGAAGCAGGGCATCTCCCCGCGACTCCACCAGGCGCTGCTGGCCGACCGGACCGAGGAGATGGCCGTGCTGACCGTCGACACCGTCCGTCCCAGGCTCCAGGCGCTGTACGAGTCCTGGGGCTACCGCAAGGTTGGTGAGAACCGCCCCTTCATCGACTCCCCGCTCTACGCCGTCATGGTCTGCGACCTCCCGACCGCGAGCTGAGCCAAGATCACGACCCTGGGGGTGACCCACAAGCCGGGCACCCCCAGGCGGCTGATGGAGCAGACGCGGAGCTTAGACAAGCACTCGGGGCCTACCTTGCCCTGATCTCCGAGTAGCGGACCGTCGCACCTAGGCGATGAGGCCCATGCGGCGGTGGCTGAACAGGTCCTCGGGTTCGTAGACCGCCATGAGCGCGCCGTCGGCGCGGTCCGGGCTGGAGACCCCTCGGGCCTTCATGCTCTTCTTCGACTCGATGACGACGGCGCCGTTGCTGTTGGTGGACATGTTCGGCGAGGAGAGTTGGACGGCGCAGGCGTGGTCGACGCGCAGGCGCAGCCGGCCCTGGCCGGTAGCCGGGTCGGGCTGCAGCAGCGCGCGGCCAGCGAGCCACATCTCGTCCCGCTTGCGGTAGGGACGCATCAGCTGGGCCGGGTCGTCGCGCTCGGGGTCGATGTTCTCGGACACCATCACGCCGACAATCTCCGCCTGGTGCCGGCCGTCCTCGCCCCAGCGTTCGAGCATGCTGGTGACGCCGTGGCCCAGGCCGTTGCGGTCGACCTTGACCCGGACCGGGGCCCGGGTGCCGAGCGCGGCCGCCAGGCGCTGCGCCCGGAGGATCTCCGCTTCGACCCGCTCGGCGACGTCGACCTGGTTCAGGTTGATCTGGCCGCTGGAGGCGTGTCGCTGCTCCAGGGCGTCGCCGACGACCCGATAGATCGTCACCTCGTCGCCGCCGTCCGCTGCGACGTCAACGCCGAGCCGGACCCAGGAACCGCGGCGCACCGTGTGGGTGGCAGTCTCTCCGACGAGACCCAGGTCCGCGGGGCGGACCCAGTCAGGTCCTTCGGGGTCGTCGGTGTCCTGGGCGGCTTCGATCCAGGCCAACGGAATGGCCTTGGAGCTGCCGCCCCTGGGGAAGCGGGCGTAGACCTTGGCCTGGACGTAGGGGTGGTCCTCGCCGTACTCGCGCACGGTGCGCGACACCCAGTCCATGTTCGGCAGGTGTTCGGCGAGGGAGTGCTTGGCGCCGCCGGGTGGGCAGTCCCGGCAGTACGGGACGCGTTCCAGGGTGATGGCCGGCGAGTCGAGGACCCGGATCGGGATCGTCGTGGTGGTCGGCTCCTCGGGGTCGTCGCCTTCGCCGCAGAGCAGCTCGAACCAGCTCCGCGGGTCGTCGGCCGGGGGGTTGCCGATGGCCAGCATCCGGGCGTCGCCCGTCAACAGGTTGTTGGTGCCGTTGCCGATGGTGCGGGCGATACCGCCGGCTTCGTCCACCACGATGAGCAACTTCGGCGTCCCGTGGATGCCCTGCATCGCGGCCTCGTCGTTTTCCGGCGCCGTGAATCCGTAGGCGACCACCACCGCGTTGCCGTAGAGGTCCGGAATCTTCCACTGGACGGTGTCGCACCAACCCGGGAGTTTGCCCCGCGCGATCGTCTTCCTGATGTGCGGCCACAACTGGTTGCGGACCTGCCGAAAGCGCGTCGCCGTGGTCACGATCACGGCCGTGCCGGGCGGGTTGACGCAGCCCATCCACGCGACCAGGCGGCCGGCCAACCACGTCTTGCCGACGCCGAACCCGGCCGGGACGGCCACCCGCTTGTGGTTGACCACCGCGTCCAGGACGTCCCGCTGCTTCGACCAGATCGTCTCTCCGAGGACGTCCTCGGTGAACCCTGACGGGGTGTCGGCCCACAGGCCGTAGAGGGTGCCCTGCTCGCGGCGAACTTCCCGGACGACGTAGCCGAGCTCCCTGGCCCCGAGGGTCTTCACCGTGGCCCGGCGGGCTGCCACGGGTGCGCGCAGCAACAGGTCGGCGACGTTGGCGGCGTCCTTCGACCTCACGCCCTGGCCGCTGCTGCGCCCTGCTTCCGCCAGGACGTCAGCGGTGGTGGTGCGCGGCGGCGCGGCGGTGGTCGGCATGGCGGGCACTGTGACCGTCGGACGCGCCTTGTGTCCCGCTGTCCGAGCACGTGCGCGCAGTTCAACGCCTGGTTGTGCGATCCAGCATCACCGGGTCCCGTGAATACCTGTCCGGCAGGGCCGTCCCATCCGGGGCGGTCCTTCGCCATGTCCGAGCGGCCGCCGACTGCCCGGGCCGTCGACGGCCGACCGACCTCCCCACGCACAAGGAGCGACGTATGTTCCCGAGCATCTTCATCGTCCTGCTGACCTGCCATTGGGCAGCGGACTTTCCCGGCCAGACCGATCATCAGGCCTCGCACAAAGCGGACCGGACTCTTCAAGGGTGGGTCGCGAACCTGACACACGCCTTCACCCACGTGGCGATCACCGCGGTGGTGCTCTGGCTGGTCGGACTCGCCGAACCTGACCTTCACCCCACGCTGACGGCGGAGGCCTTCGGACTCGCCTGGGTAGGGATCAGCCACAGCGCGATCGACCGCCGCCGCATGGTGAAGTGATGGATGGAGCACACCGGTCAACGCGGCTACTACCAGCGGGACGGGGCCCTACATGTCGATCAGGCTGCGCACGTGCTGCTCGGACTTCTGCCGGCCGCGCTGCTGATCTCCCGGCTGTAGCAGGTGGTGCCGAATATGCTGCTGCTCCCAGGCCGGGATGCGGTGGCCTGGGAGCAGCAGGGGTGTGAGGGCTGTGGAGGAGCGCCTCACAATCAGGTGTACGACGGTTGGCCCGGAAGCGTTACACCTGGCCGGCCGCCTGGTCGTGGGCGCGCTGTGCCTCGTCGTGGCGGGCGCGGGCCGTCACGATGAGCAGCTCGTACTTCTTGAGGTCGGCGAGCGCGTCTTCGACGGGCAACTCGGTGACGCCGTGCTCGTGTGCGAGGCGGGCCCTGGCGGCGCCGGCTCGGGGCGGCTCCGGGTCCTGGGCGGCGTCGGCCGGATGCCCCAGGGCGGCGGTCCACACCTTGTCCCACTCCTCGCGGGTGCAGCCCAGGGCCCTGGGCATGGAGCGGATGCGGCTGCCGCCGTAGGCCCACAGCGACAGCGCGGCGCGGTGGCGCAGCTGGGTGTACTCGTCGACGTTTGCGGCGGCCGCGCGGGCGATCTCTGCGGCACGGCGGGCCCGGTCTGCGGGGGCGAGGCCGTCGAGTTCGGCGGCGACCAGGCGGACGGCTGCTTGGCGGGCCGTCTCCAGGTCGGTTGCCCTGTTCTCGTCGGTTACCCGCTTGGTGGCGGTCATGGAGGTGGCGGTGGCGGCCATGCCGATCTGGGCGGCGATGGCCTCGTGGCTCAGTTGGTAGGGCGGCTGGCGTAGCGCGAGGATCGCGGCATCGCGGAATTTCATGGCCTCGGCGTTGCGGGCCCGGTCCTGCTCGGTGAACATGCCGAACGTGGCGACCTGGTCGAGTGCCTTGTCGACGGGCAGTTCGGCGATGCCGGCTGCACGTGCGGCTGCGATGCGGTCGGGGCCTGCTGGGGGGGTGGGCGGCGGCGGGGTGTTTCCGGTGATCTTCCAGCCGAAGGCGCCGGCCTGGATGCGGGTCCACTGCATCCGGGTGCACCCCATGCTCTGTTCCAGGCCTCGGGTGCGGTGGCCCTCGTATGCCCACAAGGACAGGGCAGCGTGGTCGCGTCGGGTCTGGTGTTCGGCGCGGTCCGTCTCGGCTTGTTCCATGATCTCGACGGCGCGTCGGGCCCGCGCCATGGGGTGGGCGATCGCGCCGAGTTCGGTGGCGACTTCCTTGGCGGCGTCCTCACGGATCGTCGCGAAGTCTGGGCGCTCGGGGTAGAGGAACGTGCTCTTGGACATGGTGGTGGGGACTCCTGCACAGTCACGGTGGAGTGTGCGGCTGGGGCATCCCCATCACCGACTCCGGCAACTGTAACACCCGCAATGAGACGCGGGTTAGCAGCCGGTTAGCGCTGTCATCAGCGCCGCGCGCTGTGCGTCGGTCACCCCCATCTCCCACCGGGCCTTCGTCCGGGCGTAACCGGCCGCGAACTCGCACTCGGCCTTCTTGCCGCCCGAGGGCTTCCACTGGTCGGGGCCGCGGCCGCCCTTTGCTCGGTTCACCGACGGCAGGGTGGGAACCAGGTTGTCGTCGTCGTTGGCGAACTCGCGGCGCCACTCCGGAGTCCAGGTGTTCGCACCGGACGCCCAGGCGTCCTGGAGCGCGACGCGGTGGTCGACGTCGATGTGCTCGACGTCGGTGACCACGCTGGTGCCGGTGTAGGGGTCGGTGAGGCGGCCGGACAAGACGATCGTGCATTCGGCGGGTCGCTGCGGGGCGGTGACCTGCTCGGTGAGGGCGCGCAGCAGCGCGGCCTGGCGGGCGTTGCAGCCGTCACCGTCCAGATCTTCCCATCCGCCGAACAGTGCGCGGTCGTAGCCGGGTGTGGGGGCGGTTGCGGCGGCGGGGAGGGAGACGACGAGCCTCTGGTCGTCGGTGAGTGGCTGCGCCGGTGGGGAGGTGATGGCGAAGGTCGCGGTGACGGTGAGCGCGGCGGCGGCGCGGGCGGCGAGGCGGGCAGCGGGCAACGGGTTCTCCAAGCGGGGTGGCGGTCCGTCTACCGGGCCGGGTGGTCGCCGGCCTGCGGGGCCGGGCGGTCGGGGCACGTGCAGTCGTTGTGCGCTTCCCCGCACACCGGGCAGAGCTGGTGCCGGGGGCATTCCCCGTCCGGGTGGGCTTCGCGGATACACGGCAGGCCAGACAGGGAGGTGGTCATCGGCGTGCCAGGGTGGTGATGACGACCGGCACGCCGAGCGTTCGGCTGGTGCCGTCGGGCTCCAGGGTGCGCAGCTCGCCGGTGGGGTAGCGGACGGGTACGTGGGCGGGGTCGGTGGGACGGCGGACCTTCCACCCGGCGGCGTAGGAGGCGGCGGGGTTCGCCTCCATCCACATGTTGCACGCCTGGCAGGCCGTGACGAGGTTCGTCGGGTGGTTGATCGCGGGGTCGCTGCTGCCGCCCATGGCCCGGTTGGTGCGGTGCTGGATCGTCAGGGTGCTGCCGGTGCCGCACCGTACGCACTGGTGGCCGTCCCGGGCGTAGACCAGGGTGCGGACAGCCGTGGTGGGTCCGGTGTTGCGGGGGCGGGTGCGCAGCGCGGTCACGAGGGTGGTGGCTCCGTTCCCCTCGGGCACGAGCGGCCCGAGGTGACGAGGAGAGTGCAGGCCAGCGGGGTCTTGTGTCACCCGCTGGTCGGCCAGTCGCGTACGTCGACGTCGACGACCTCGGGGTTCTCGGTGGTCTGGGTGTGCTTGGCGGGGTCGAGGTGGTCGTGCCACAGCTCGGGGTAGTCGTTGAGCCAGCCGGCGAGGGTGTGCTGTTCGTCGGAGAGGTCGTGCTGTTCGTCGTCGCAGAACTCGATCAGCTCGATCGGGACCTCGTCCAGGGGCACGTCCAGGGCGTAGACGGTCGTCTCGATCACGGTCAGGCCGAGGGTGAGCGGCGCGGTGTCGGGGGCCTGGGCGGGCTTCGGCTCGGCGGCGGTCACCGTCACGGCGGTGGTGGGGGTGGTGGTGGTCACGGTCAAAGGGGGGCTCCCTGCTGGTCGGTGTCCGTGCAAGGGGAGCAGTCCGGGGCCGCTTGCGTCCCGGTCGGCGGGCCGCCGGGCCCGGTCGCCGGGAGCGGACGCACTGCTGCGCCCCGGCGGGTGACCGGGGCGCAGCAGGGGTGGTGGTCGGGTTGTTGTCCCGATCGGGCTATGTCCGGTCTTCGGTGGTGAACTTGCCGCAGGCGACGGTGAGTTCTTCGTAGTCGTGCTGGAGAACCCCGGTGTCGATGTGCTCGGCCCGGTACTGGGAGCAGCGGGTGCAGATCACCCGGTCGGGGCTGGTGAGTGGGCGGAAGTCCGATGTGCAGCTCGTGCGGTAGTCGGGGGTGCTCTCGTCGTCGGAGGGGTGGGTGTGCTCGCTCTTCCAGTGCAGGCACTCGGCGCACAGCGGCTTGTCGGTGTCGGTGGGGGTGGCGGTGTGTTCCTGGGCGTCGGGGCCGGGGCCGGTGGTGTAGCGGACGGCGCAGTTGTGCAGCAGGACCGCTTGGCCGCCGTCGTCGAGGCTGTCGGCCAGGAGTCGGCGCAGCCGCATCGCGGAGACCTCCGCCGCGACGGTGGCGTTGGGGATGCCGGGGGTGATCGTGTAGGCGGGGCACCCGGTGTGCTGGGCGATGGTGTCGTAGGTGATCTCGTCGAGCAGGTTCACGGTGGTGTCCAGGGGTTAGAACGAGGCGACGGTGATGGTGGTGGCCAGACGGGCGCCCCGGTGGGCGCGGGCGGCCGTGTGAGAGAGGACGGAGGACGCGGATGCGTTCGCCCAGCCGCACGCGCAGGTGACGGTGATGTGGCCGGTGGTGCCGTCGACCGTGCTGGTGGTGTCGTGCTCGTGTAGGGCCAGGAGGAGGTGCCCGAGGAACGTCACCTCGACGGGCGCGTCCATCGTGCCGGGGGTGGCGATGAGGCCCCGTTCCAGGAGCACGGCCGTCTGCTTCGGCCCAATGATGGTGGCCTCCAGAGCGATGCGCGGGCGGCCGGATCGGTCGACTCGGCAGGCCGTCTCGCTGCTGTCGCGGATCTGCCGCAGGTCGTCGGTGGCGCTGGCGGAGCGGCGGAGCCGCGCGGCCGGTTCGATCACGGCGGTCAGCGAGGGCGCACCCTTCCGATCGACGCAGCGCAGGGTGAGCCGGCCGTTGCGGTACAGCTCGATGCCGAGTTGGTTGTGGGCGACGTGGTCGACCAGTTCACGGGTGGCGGGGTCGGTCAGCGGCCTGGTCTGCGGGCGCTGGGCGGGGCCGTGGCGAGTGATGGTCTCGTGGAAGGCGGGGGCTGGCTGCGGCTGCTCGATGGTGGTGCACTGGCAGGCGCAGGGGCAGCGGCCGCAGGTGGGGCAGGCCGGGGCGTTGTCGTCGCACCAGCAGATGCACAGGCCGGTGCGGTCGCATACGCAGGCGGTGGGTGGTTCCGCCTCCGGCCGGTCGAGGCAGGCGAGCAGCGCGGCGGCCCCGCTGATGCTGCGATCGGCGAGGCTTAGGTCGTGGCGGCCGTCCGGGTGGACGGTCAGGTCACAGTCGGGCTGGTCGTCGAACTGGCACAGGTCGTAGGTTCCGGGGGTGAGGTAGCGGACGCTGCTGGGGTCCGGGTTGTCGCCGTAACCGTGGTCGTGGTGTGCGTGCGCGGTGTCCTCGAAGAAGACGGCGCAGAGCCGGTCGGCGGTGGCCGCGTCGACGCCGATGAAGTCGACCGTGGCGTCCAGGCCGGCGTGCACGATGATCGTGCCGCTGTGCTCGCCGGTGTCCCATGTCGCCACAGTGCGGGTCGGGGTGGAGCGGGCGGGGTCTGCGGTGAGGCCGGGGCGGTAGGTCGTGAGCAGCGCGAGGGCTTCGGCGCTGGTGGCACGTAGTGCGGCGTTCAGGCGGGCGTCGGGCGCGGCCGGGGTGGTGGTCATCGGGTGCTCTCCGGGGCGTGGTGGATGGCGACGAGGTGTACGGCTTCGGCGGTGAAGTCGCGGGGGTTGGAGATCATCACCGGGAGGTCGGCGAGGGTGGAGTAGCCGGGGATGATCCGGCAGCGCTGCACGCGGAGCTTGGGGTCGTCGCCGACCCGGTAGATGGCCCGGACCTTGTAGGGCTCGTCCTGGGCGTGGGTGTCGGCGAGCGCGGTGGTCGCGGCGTTGATGACGTGGGTGTTCATGCTGGTGGTCTCTCTGCTGTGCGGGCCGGGCGCCCGGTCCGGGGCGGGATCGCCTCATCGGCGGGGCCGGGGCGCTCGGCATGGGTGTACGGGGGCGCCGGGGGTTGCGTCGCGCCCCGGAGGCGGGCCTGGTGCTGCGCCCTGCCGGGTCGGGCGGGGCGCAGCACCGGCGGGGGTGGTAGGGGGGCGGGTTGGTCGTCGGTGAGGTTCCCCCCGGTGTTGATGGTGTTGGGGGGGGAGGCCGCGGGCGGGGGGGGGGGGGGGGGGGGGGGGGCGGGGGGGGGGGGGGGGGGCGGGCGGGCGGCCGCGGGGGGGGGGCCCCCCCCCCCCCCCCGGCGGGGGTCAGAGGGCGGCGGTTTCCTCTTCGGTGAGGTACCAGCCGTTGTTCATGTAGTGGCGCTGGGAGGCCGGGCTGCGGAAGTCGATCGGGTTGAGCGGGAGCCCGCAGACCAGTCGTTCGAGGTTGGCGACGGTGAGCGCCTGTCCGGGGTACGGGAGGATCAGGACCGGTTCGTCGGCGGGCCACGGGCCGCAGGAGTGCCAGGGGTCGGCGCTGGTGAGGACGACGGTGCCCTCGGGGCCCTGCACTTCGTCGAGGCCGCACACGCCGCAGCCGCAGTTCGGGTCGTACGGCGCGGGGAGGGCGACGTAGGCGCCGCCGTGGAAGTAGTCGGCGATCGGCATGCGGCGGCCGCCGGCGGGCTGGAATGCGGAGACGATCAGGTCGCCGGTCTTGACCTGGTCGGCGCGGACGACGCGCAGCAGTTCGCAGGTGAGCGCGGGCCTGGCGAGCGTGTACTCGGTGGTCTTGGTGACGATGACCTGGTGGAAGTCGACGGGGTGGATGCTCACGGTGGATGGGTCCTCAGCGGTTGGGGGGTGGGGCGCCCCGGGGGGGGGGGGGGGCGGCGGGGGGGGGGGGGGGGGGGGGGGGGCGCCGGGGGGGGGGGGCCCCCCCCGCCCGGGGGGGGGGGGGGGGCCGGGCCCCCCCCCCCCCCCCCCCCGGCTCGCCTGCTA
>NZ_JBHWIJ010000287.1:0-11032 GCF_042732255.1 Kitasatospora sp. NPDC059803
CCGCAGGCCTGGCGGCTACCACCCCGAGTCATCGATAAGGGGCCACCGTTGGACCGGTGAGCAACCATGCGAAGGGGCCCGCACGTTCGGGGTGAACGGGCGGGCCCCTGGCGTTCGGCGGTCAGCCCACCGAGGAGTAGGCGATGATGCCGCGGCGCAGGCCGTCGACGGCCTTGCGGGCCGTCCGGCGCAGTTCGGCGTCCTCGCCGGCCGCGTCCTGGATCTGGCCGAGGACGTCGATCAGTTGCTTGGTCCAGCGGACGAAGTCGCCGGCCGGCATGTCGGCGTCGCGCAGCACCTGGTCCAGGCTGTGGCCGAGGGCCCAGCGGTGGGCGGCCCAGGCGAAGCCGAGGTCGGGCTCGCGCTGGCCGACGCCCTCGGCGGTGTTGATCCGGTGCTGTTCCTCCAGGGCGTCCAGGTGGCCCCAGATCCGGACCATCTGGCCGAGCGCCTCCTTGGCCCCGCCCTCCGGCACCCGGGGGGCGGTGGCGTCGTCGGACTGGCGCGCCTCGTAGACCAACGCCGAGGCGCAGGCGGCGAGTTCGGCGGCGTCCAGGCCACTCCAGACGCCTTCGCGGATGCACTCGGAGGCGAGCAGGTCGAGTTCGCCGTAGAGCCGGCCGAGGCGCTTGCCGTCGTCGGTGACGGTGTCGCCGCTCAGGTAGCCGAGGTCGGTGAGCAGCCCGCAGACGCGGTCGAAGGTACGGGCGATGGTGTGGGTGCGGGAGCGCATCCGGCGTTCCAGCGCCTCGGTGTCGCGGTGCAGGCGGTGGTAGCGCTCGGCCCAGCGGGCGTGGTCCTCGCGCTCGTCGCAGCCGTGGCAGGGGTGCTGGCGCAGTTCGGTGCGCAGCCGAGTGATCTCCTGGTCGTCGGCGGCGGCCGCGCGGCCCCGGCGGAACCGCTCGGGTTCGAGGTGGCCGGCCTTGGTGCGCAGCGCGGAGGCGAGGTCCCGGCGGGACTGCGGGCTGCGCGGGTTGAAGGACTTGGGGATGCGTACCCGCTCGACGGCGGCGACCGGGTACGGGAAGTCGATCATGGCGAGCCGCTTGACCTGCCGCTCGGCGGTGAGCACCACCGGGCGGGGCCCGTCCTGGAAGTCGGGGTGGCGGCCGACCCGGCCGTTGCGGCTGACCGGCGGCAGGCCCGGGTCGAGGACCAGGGCGAGACCGGCGAACTTGCCGGTGGGGACGTGGATGACGTCGCCCGGCTTGAGCTGCTCGATCGACTCGACGGCGGCCGCGCGGCGCTGGCCGCTGCCCTCGCGGGCGAGCTCGTTCTCCCGGTCCTTGAGTCGGCGGCGCAGGTCCATGTACGCATCGAAGTCGCCGAGGTGGCAGGTCATCGACTCGCGGTAGCCCTCCAGCCCCTCTTCGTTGCGCTGGACCTGGCGGGCGATGCCGACCACCGAGCGGTCGGCCTGGAACTGGGCGAAGGAGGTTTCCAGCAGTTCGCGCGAGCGGTGCCGGCCGAACTGGGAGACCAGGTTGACGGCCATGTTGTAGGACGGCCGGAACGAGGACTTGAGCGGGTAGGTGCGGGTGCCGGCCAGGCCGGCCAGCGCCTCCGGGTCGAGGCCGCGCTGCCAGAGCACCACGGCGTGGCCCTCGACGTCGATGCCTCGGCGCCCGGCCCGGCCGGTGAGCTGGGTGTACTCGCCGGGGGTGATGTCGGCGTGGGTCTCGCCGTTCCACTTGACCAGCTTCTCCATGACCACCGAGCGGGCGGGCATGTTGATGCCGAGCGCCAAGGTCTCGGTCGCGAAGACGGCCTTGACCAGGCCCTTCACGAACAGCTCCTCGACCACCTCCTTGAACCGCGGCAGCATCCCGGCGTGGTGGGCGGCGATGCCGCGCTCCAGCCCGTCCAGCCACTCGAAGTAGCCGAGGACGTGCAGGTCCTCGTCGGGGATGTCGGCGCAGCGCTCCTCGACGAAGGCCCGGACGACCGCGCGGTCGGCGTCCTTGTTGAGCCGCAGGCCGGAGCTGAGGCACTGCTGGACGGCGGCCTCGCAGCCGGCCCGGCTGAAGATGAAGGTGATCGCGGGCAGCAGGCCCTCGGCGTCGAGCCGGTCGATGACGTCCACCCGACCCGGCGTCCAGACCCGGCCGGGGCGCCCGTTGGGCATGCTGCGGCCCCGGCCGCGGCCGAACCGGTCGCGCGGGTTGCGGTCCAGCTCGGAGCGGGCGAGCCGGACCAGCTCGGGGTTGACGGCCTTGCCCGGGTTGCGCGGGCCGTCCTTGGGGCGGCCGTCCCGGTCGGGGTTGGCGAACAGGTCGTACATCCGGTTGCCGGCCATCACGTGCTGCCACAGCGGCACGGGCCTGGTCTCGGAGACGATCACCCGGGTGCCGCCGCGCACGGTGTCCAGCCAGTCGCCGAACTCCTCGGCGTTGGAGACGGTCGCGGAGAGCGAGACGAGGGTGACCGACTCGGGGAGGTGGATGATGACCTCCTCCCAGACGGCGCCGCGGAAGCGGTCGGCGAGGTAGTGCACCTCGTCCATGACGACGTAGCCGAGGCCGTCGAGGGTGCTGGAGCCCGCGTAGAGCATGTTGCGCAGCACCTCGGTGGTCATGACCACCACGGGGGCGTCGCCGTTGACGGTGTTGTCGCCGGTGAGCAGGCCGACCTTGGCGGCGCCGTAGCGCTTGACCAGGTCGCCGTACTTCTGGTTGGACAGCGCCTTGATGGGCGTGGTGTAGAAGCACTTGCGGCCGCCCAGGAGGGCCAGGTGCACGGCGAACTCGCCGACGATGGTCTTGCCCGAGCCGGTGGGCGCGGCGACCAGGACGCCCGAGCCGGCCTCCAGCGCCTCGCAGGCCTCCAGCTGGAAATCGTCCAGCGGGAAGTCGTACAGCTGCTGGAAGCCGTGGAGCGCGGTCGCCTGCTCCTTGGCCCGGCGGCGGCTGGCCGCGTACGCCTCGGCGGGGCTGAGCTCCTGGTCGTCGTGGGGCTGGGGCTCAGGGGTGTTCATCGCCGTCCGGGTGTGGTTGGTGTGATCTCGCATCTCAGCGAGAGGTTACCCGGCGGCACTGACATCGATAGCACCGTTTTTCCGTGCGACTTTCCGTACGGCTTTCCCCGCGGCTTCCCTGCGTCGGGATCGGCCGCAGGATCGGCCACTGGATCATTCCGGGATCGCTTCCCTCTCACATCCATAGTTGCAAACATCTTCAAGTGATCAGAGTCCGACCAGCTTCGGACGTCTCCGGTCATCCCCGGTGGACGGCCGCCGGTCTCCCTACCGTCGTTGCCACGGCGGAGCCACCGCCACCAACTCACGGGAGGACACCGACGATGGCGAACCTGGAGACGTCCCTCAAAGAGGCCATGGGGATCGACGGCGCGATCGGCGTCGCCCTGGTCGACTACGGCAGCGGCATGGCGCTCGGCAGCCTCGGCGACGGCGGCGAACTGGACCTCAACGTCGCCGCCGCCGGGAACACCGACGTGGTCCGCGCCAAGATGCGGGCGATGGAGATGCTCAACCTGCACGACAACGAGATCGAGGACATCCTGATCAGCCTCACCAACCAGTACCACCTGGTCCGACCGATCACCACGCCCACCGGGCGCGGCCTCTTCCTCTTCCTGGCGCTCAACCGCGGCCGCTCCAACCTCGCGATGGCCCGCCACCAGCTCAAGCGGATCGAACTCTCGCTGGAGATCTGAGCGGACCGACCCCAGGGAAGGGGGGACTCGTGGCGGTAGCGCTCTACCAGGCCAAGGCCGAGTTCTTCCGGATGCTCGGCCATCCCGTCCGGATCCGGGTGCTGGAACTGCTGCAGGCCGGACCGACGCCCGTCCGCGGGCTGCTCGCCGAGCTGGAGGTCGAACCCTCCAGCCTCTCCCAGCAGCTCGCGGTGCTGCGCCGGTCCGGCATCGTCACCGCCACCCGGGAGGGCAGCACGGTGGTGTACGCGCTGGCCGGCGGCGACGTCGCCGACCTGCTGCGAGCGGCCCGGCGGATCCTCACCGGGCTGCTCGCCGACCAGAACCTGCTGCTCGCCGAGCTGCGGGCCAGCTCCGAGCGGGCCGGCTCCGAGCGAGCCAGCCCAGAGTAGCTACGTGCGAGCCGGCCCGGAATAACCGCGCGCGCAGGCCGGCCCCCGCGCGCCGGTCAGCCCTTCAGCAGGTCGGCCAGCCCGTCCGCCAGCCGCTCGTACTCCCGCGGCCGGTTGTACAGCTGCGCGCTGACCCGCAGCACCCCGCCGCCGGCCCACGGGCGGATCGCGATCCGGGTGCCGAGCCGCTGCCACACCTCGTCCCGCAGCGGTTTCACGTCCTGCTCCGCCTCGACGCACCCGGCCGGCAGCCGGACGGAGCGCATCCAGACCCCGGGCGTAGCGGGCAGCGGCGCCAGGCCGGCCCGCTCGGCGAGCACCCGCTGGCCGTACCCGGCGAGTGCGGCGTTGTGCGCGGCCACCGCCTCGGGGCCGAGCTCGCGCAGCAGCTCGAACCCGGCCGGGGCGGCGAGCCAGCCCGTGTAGTCGCAGGTGCCGCGCCATTCGACGTTCCACGGGAAGCCCCGGTCGTGCTCCCAGGAGAAGGTCAGCGGGCGCACCCGGTCCACCCACTCCGGGCGGACGGCGAGCACGCCGGTGCCGCGCGGGGCGAAGGCCCACTTGTGCAGGTTGCCGAACCAGAAGTCGGCGTTCGGGTCGACCGGGGCGGGCAGCATGCCGGGGGCGTGGGCGCCGTCCACGACGGTGGTCACGCCGCGTTCGCGCAGGTCGGCGAGCAGGCCCGGGCCTGCGATCAGGCGGGCGGTGGGCGAGGTGATCTGGTCCAGCACCGCGACGGTGACGCGCTCGTCGACGGCGGCGAGCACCGCCTCCCGGACGGCCTGCTCGTCGGGGGTGTCCAGCGGCAGTTCGACCTCGACCACCTCGGCGCCGGTCTCGGCGGCCCGGCGCTCGGCGGCCCGGGTGACCACGCCGTAACCGTGGTCGGTGACCAGGATCCGGTCGCCGGGCGCGAACGGGATGGTGTCCAGGGCGATCGCGACCGCCTCGGTGACGTTGGAGACCAGGGCGAGCCGGTCCGGGTCGACGGCCAGGTCGGCGGCGATCCTGGTGCGCGCCGCGCCGACCCGGGCCGGCAGGTCGGCGAAGAAGCCGTCCGGGTCCAGCTCGTGTTCGGCGCGCAGCCGCTGCTGCGCCCGCTGCACGGGGACGGGCACCGCGCCGTACGAACCGTGGTTCAGGTGCGCCGCGTCCGGCGAGATGCCGAACAGCCCGTCGGCCGCGGGCAGCGGGGCCGGGGGTTCGACGGTCCACAGGTCCTCGATCACGGCATCCTCCCCATTGTGGTGTGTGACATTTCACATGACAGGGTACTGGTCGGGTGGCGCGCTCCGATACGACGATCGGGCCGTGACCATCACCGACCCCTTCCTGTCGCTCAGCGCCCGCACCGGCCGGTTCACCTTCGGTGCGCCGCGCGCGTTCACCCTCGCCGAGGACGGTACCCGGCTGCTGCTGCTCCGCTCGACCGGTTCCGAGGATCCGGTCGACCGCCTGTACCTGCTCGACGCCGCCACCGGCGAGGAACGACTGGTCGCTGACCCGGCCGTCCTCGCCCCCGGGCGCACCGGCCGCCGCGACGACCTGCCCGCCGTCGAACGACGGCTGCGCGAACGCACCCGCCTGGTCGCCGCCGGCATCGGCACGTACGCGGCCACCGCCGACCTCGCGACCGCCGTCCTCGCCCTCGACGGCCGACTGTTCCGGATCGACACCGCCACCGGCGCCGGCACCGAACTGCCCGTCGCCGGGCCCGCGTTCGACCCCCGGCCGGACGCCGCCGGCGAACGCGTCGCCTACGTCGCCGACGACGCCCTGTACGCCACCCCCGACCTCGAACCGCTCTCCCCCGCCGACGGCGCCCGCTGGGGCGTCGCCGAGTTCGCCGCCGCCGAGGAGCTCGGCCGCTCCCGCGGCCACTGGTGGCGCCCCGACGGCGGCGCGCTGCTGGCCGCCCGGGTGGACGAATCCGCCCTCCCCCGGCGCTACTTCGCCGACCCCGCCCACCCCGGCGAGCCCGCCGAGGACTTCGCCTACCCGCAGGCCGGCGGCCCCAACGCGGACGTCCAGCTCTGGGTCCTCGGCCTCGACCGCAGCCGGGTACGGCTCCGCTGGGACGCCGCCGCGTTCCCGTACCTCTGCGCCGCCACCTGGGCCTCCGACCAGGAGCTGCTGCTCACCGTCGCCGACCGGCTCCAGCAGCACGTCCTGCTGCTGACCGCCGACCCGGCCACCGGAGAGACCCGCGAACTCTCCCGCACCACCGACGAGTTCTGGGTCGACGACCTGCCCGGCACCCCCGCCCGGCTGGCCGACGGCCGACTGCTCACCGCCCACGACACCCCGCAGGCCCGCGGCCTCGCCCTGGACGGCAAGCCGCTGGACACCACCGGGCTCCAGATCCGCCGGGTGGTCGGGCACCTGGACGGCCGGCTGCTCTGCGAGACCGGCCAGGGCGACCCGGCCGACCAGTACGTCCACCTGGTCGACCCGGAAGGCGGCGCACCCGAACCCGTCACCACCGGCCCCGGCGTGCACTCCGCACTCGCCGCCGGCCGCACCCTGCTGCTCACCACCGCCGACGCCGACGGCATCCGGCGCCGACTGCTGCGCGACGGCTCGCTCGACGCCTCGCCCGACGGCCCCGCGCTGCCACTCACCGACCTGAGCGCCGCCCTCCCCTACCGGGTGCGGCCACGGCTCGCCCGGGTCACCGAACTCGGCCTGCCCACCGCCGTGGTGTACCCGCGCAACCACGTCCCCGGCCGCCGGCTGCCGGTGCTGCTGGACGTCTACGGCGGGCCCGGCTTCCAGGCCGTGGCGGCCGAGCCGCGCCGCTGGCAGCTCCGCCAGTGGTGGGCCGACCAGGGCTTCGCCGTCGTCACCACCGACAACCGCGGCACCCCGTTCGTCTCGCCGGAGTTCACCCGGGCGATCTTCCGCCGCTTCTCCCAGGTGGCGCTGGACGACCAGGTGAACGCCCTGCGGGCGCTCGCCGGACAGCACCCCGACCTCGACCTCGGCCGGGTCGGCGTGCGCGGCTGGTCGTACGGCGGGTACTTCGCGGCGCTCGCCGTGCTGCGCCGCCCGGACGTCTTCCACGCCGCCTGCGCGGGCGCCCCGCCCACCGACTTCCGGCACTACGACACCGCGTACACCGAGCGCTACCTCGCGCTGCCGCAGGACAACCCGGAGGGCTACGCCGACGACTGCCTGGTCACCGACGCGCCCGGGCTGACCCGGCCGCTGCTGCTGATCCACGGGCTGGCCGACGACAACGTCCACCCCTCGCACACCCTGCTGCTCTCCGAGGCGCTCACCAAGGCCGGCCGCCCGCACAGCGTGCTGCCGCTGCCGGGCGTCACCCACATGACCCCGGGCGGGGTGAACGAGCAGGTCACCCAGGCCGAACTCGCCTTCCTGCGGGCGTCCTTGGGCTGAGCCGCCGGATTCGCGGGCAGGGGCGTCGCACCGGTGGTGCGGCGCCCTTCGCCTTGCCCGCACCTCTTCCACGTGACCCGTGACATGTGAAATATTACCTGCGCTTCACCGAACGATTACTCCACCCCCAAACCCCATCCCCCGGAAAGGACCGGTCAGTTGCGCAGACTGTCCGCCGCTCTTGCGGCCGCGCTCACCACGAGCGCGATAGCCGCCACCCTGCTGGGCACCCCCGCCCAGGCCGCTCCCCCTGCCCCCGCCACGATCGCCGCGGCCGAACGCGGCACCGAGGCAGGCGGCGCCGAAGCCCCGCCCGCACCGCTCGCCCCCCAGGAGCGCGAGCGCCAGGCGCTCCGCACCAAGGCCCTGGAACAGCTCAACCAGGGCTCCGTCGCCAAGACCGCCGGCAAGCGGGCCCCCGCCAAGGTGAAGGTCGGCAACGACTACGTCCAACTGGCGCACCAGCGCACGGACAAGGTCTTCGTGATCCTCGCCCAGTTCGGCGACGAGGTCGACAACACCACCCAGTACAACGGCCAGCCCCGCTACGGCGGCACCCCCGGCCCGCGCCACGACCAGATCCCCAAGCCGGGCAAGGGCGACAACCACACGCTGTGGGAGCCGGACTTCAGCCGCGACTACTACCAGAAGATGTTCTTCGACGACACGCCCGGCACCGTGTCCATGCGCAACTACTACCGCACCCAGTCCTCCGGCCGCTACGACGTCCAGGGCACCGTCAGCGACTGGGTCACCGTCCCGTACAACGAGGCCCGCTACGGCAGCAACAAGGGTCCGCAGGGCTCCGGCGCCTGGACCCAGGGGCAGGAGTTCATCCGGGACGCCGTCAAGGCCTGGTACGACGGCGAGATCGCCAAGGGCCGCAGCGTGGCCGACATCAAGGCGCAGCTCGCCCAGTACGACGTCTACGACCGCTACGACCACACCAAGACCGGCGAGTTCAACCAGCCCGACGGCTACCTCGACAACGTCATCGTGGTGCACGCCGGCGTCGACGAGACCTGGGGCGGCGGCGCCCAGGGGGCCGACGCGCTGTGGGCGCACCGCAGTTGGACCTTCCCCGACGCGACCGGCCGGACCGGCCCGGAGGGCAACAAGATCGGCGGCGCGCCGGTCGGCGACACCGGCCTCTACGTCTACGACTACGTCCAGGCCGGCGAGAACAGCGGCGTCGGCCTGTTCGCCCACGAGTACGGCCACAACCTCGGCCTGCCCGACCTGTACAGCACCAGCGGCGGCGACAACAGCGTCAACTTCTGGTCGCTGATGTCCTCCGGCTCCTACCTGGGCAAGGGGCCGAACACCACCGGCGGCTACCCGGGCGACCTCGACGCCTGGAGCAAGCTCCAGTTCGGCTGGCTCGACTACGACGAGGCACAGGCCGCCACCCGGTCCAGCCACGCCCTCGGGGTGAGCGGCTACAACACCGACCAGGCCCAGGCGCTGCTCGTCCACCTGCCGGACAGCACCACCAGCACCGACCTCGCCGACCCGTACGAGGGCGCCAGGCAGTGGTGGAGCGACACCGGCGACAACCTAGACAACTCGCTCAGCCGGGACGTCGACCTGCGCACCGCCACCGGCCCGGCCGCCCTGGACGCCGCCGCCTGGTACGACACCGAGCAGGACTACGACTTCCTCACCGTCGAGGCCTCCACCGACCAGGGCAAGCACTGGACGGCCCTGGGCGGCACCGTCGACGGCGCGCCGATCGGCAACACCAGCGCAAACACCCCCGGTCTCAGCGGCAGTTCGGGCACCTACCGGAAGCTGCACCTCCCGCTGGACGGCTACCTCGGCCAGCAGGTCCGGCTGCGCTTCCACGCTACCTCGGACGGCAACACCCACGGCCGGGGCGTGCTCGTCGACGCCGTGAAGATCACCGCCGGCGGCACCGAGCTCTTCGCCGACGGCGCCGAGAACGGCGCCAACGGCTGGACCGCCACCGGCTTCACCGTCATCACCGGCCGCACCGCCGTCAAGCAGCACCCGCGCGCCTACCTCGCCGAGAACCGCCGCTACACCGGCTACGGCGCGTTCCTGAAGACCGGCCCGTACAACTTCGGGTACAGCGGCGTCGCGGGCAAGGCCGACATCGTCGACACCTACCCGTACCAGGAGGGCGTCCTGCTCTGGCTGTGGGACACCGCGTACGGCGACAACAACACCAAGGACCACCCCGGCGGCGGGCTGATCCTGCCGATCGACGCCCACCCGGCGGCGGTCCGCTTCGCCGACGGCACCCTGGTCAACGGACGGGCGCAGACCTACGACGCGCCGTTCTCGCTCAAGCCGACCACGGCGTTCACGCTGCACAAGGGCGGCGTCGCGGTGCGGATCCCGTCCGAGCCGGCCGTCCCGGTCTTCAACGACCACACCGGCACGTACACCGACCCGGCCCTCCCGCAGCTCGCGGTGAAGGTGCCGGACACCAACACCAGGATCGAGGTCGTCCGGGAGTCCCAGGGCGGGCGGATCACCACCGTCCGGGTCGGCCCGGCCTCGTAGGAACCCCCAGCGAAGGCCCCGGGCCCCCGACGAAAAGGGGCCCGGGGCCGGCTCATGGGCCTCACCTCGCCCGGATGGCGGTTCACGCCGACCTCCGGCGAGGCCGTTCGGCGCCGACTCCAGGGGGTAACTGTCCTGCTCGGCAGGGGTGGTACCGCTCCGCGCAGCGAATGATCCGACCACGTCCGGTACGCTTGATCTTCAACAGGACTTGAAGTCAAGGAGTCAAGGAGTCCAGGAGTCGAGGAGCAGGCATGGACACCGCACCGGTCGACCTGCTGAGCGTCGGCGAGGTGGCCCGGCGGGCCGGGATCGCCACCTCGGCGGTGCGCTTCTACGAGGACCAGGGGCTGATCTCCTCCGAGCGGTCGCCGGGCAACCAGCGCCGCTACCGGCGGCACGTGCTGCGCCGGATCTCGCTCATCCTGGTCGCCAAACGGCTCGGCATCCCGCTCTCCGAGGTGGCCGAGGTGTTCACCGGACTCCCCGAGGACCGGATGCCGGGCAAGCACGACTGGGACCGCATCTCGCGGCGCTGGGCCGAACAACTGCGCGCCCGGCGGGCCGAGTTGGAGCGGCTGGAGGAGGAGCTGACCGGCTGCATCGGCTGCGGCTGCGTGTCGCTGCGCCGCTGCCGGGTGCTCAACCCCGGGGACGAACTGGCCGCCGAGGGGCCCGGCCCGCGCCGGCTGCTGCCGGGCACGGCGGGCGAGGCGGGCGAGGCGGGCGGGCCGTCCGGACCGTGAGAACGGCCGGGCCCTGAGAACGACCGAACCGTGAACACGGTCGGACCATGAGAACGGCCGGACCGTGAACACGGTGGAACCCGGTCGGACGCGGCCCTCGTGAGGTTCCCCGCCGCGCCCGACGGGGCGTCTGCGGCGAGGGATCGCGTCCCTCGCCCGTTGGGTGGCGTACCCCCCCGCGGGGGGGGCACTGGGCGGTACGGCGGCTCGTTGTGGCCCGCCCCAGACCGGCTCCGTCGGGCCCCGGACGGCGCCGGGGATAAATACCACCCGGAGTGGGAGGGCCCCGCC
>NZ_JBHWIJ010000288.1:0-11002 GCF_042732255.1 Kitasatospora sp. NPDC059803
CGGCCGCCGGGGGGGGGGCGGCCCCCCCGGCCGCCCGCCGCACCGCGGCTTGCGGGTGCCGCGCGCGCCGGTGGCGGCGGCGGCCGGGGCGGGGGCCGTGGCGGGCCAGTGGGTGGGCCGGGTGAGGGTGGCCGGCAGGCGGGTGCTCGCGTCGCCGCGGGCCGCGTTCAGCTGGGCCTGGGTGAGGAAGAGGGCCTCGGTGAGGTCGGCGCCGGAGAGGTCGGCGTCGCGCAGGTCGGCGCCGACGAGGTCGGCGAGGGGCAGGTCGGCGCCGCTGAGGTCGGCGGCGACGAGCAGGGCGCCGCGCAGGTTGGCCCCGCGCAGGTCGGCGCCGCGCAGGCGGGCGCCGAAGAGGTCGGCGCCGCGGTGTTCGCGGCGGCGGGGGACGGCGGAGCGGACGAGTTCGCTGGCGCGCAGCAGCAGGTCGCTGACGCGCTGCCGGTGGGCGGGGACGTCGACGGCGAGGATCTCCTCGGGGGTGCCGCCGGCGAGCCGGTCGGTCTCCTCCAGGGCCTGCCGCAGGTCGGCGTGGACCGGGCGGGCAGGGGCGTAGCCGAGCGCCTCGGTGAGGTACCAGAGCAGTTCGTGGAGCTGGCGCACCACCGGGAAGACGTCGTACATGGGCTTGGCGTCGGCCGGCGCCTCGCGCCAGCTGCGGCCGCCGAAGGTGACCTGGGAGACGCGCTGCCCGGCGCCGAAGCAGTCGTAGACGGTGCAGCCCTGGAAGCCCCGGTCGCGGAGGCGTTCGTGGATGCCGCAGGTGAAGTCGGTCTGCAGGTTGCGGCACGCGCTGCCGGCGGCCTTGTCGACGGCGAAGTCGGTGCCGGCGCCGAAGGGCAGGGCGACGCAGCAGAGGCCGAAGCAGCTGGTGCAGTCGGAGCGCAGCTCGGTCGGCTGAGCCGCCGTGGGGTGCTGCGGCGGCTCGGTCTCGCGCACGTCGCGTGGTCCTTCCAGCGTGGGCACCGGCCGTCCGGTGCCTCGGACCGCCAAGCCTACTTGGCGCTGGTCACACCCACCCCACCCCCGGTAAGGTGTCAATCGGCAGTGCACCTATTACGAGGTGCACCCATGACGCAGTGCGCCCATGGCATACGGGGGTAGGAGTGCAGGACCCGAGCATCAACGAACTCGTCCGGATGTGGATCGCCGGCTGGAGCGTCTCGCGCGGCGCGGCCGAAGCGGTGGACGAGCCCTGGGGCTGGACGATCGACGTCGGCGTGGTCGGCCACGTCGCCCGGCATGTGCTGCCCGAGCCGGCCGAGCCCGACGTCCGCAAGATCGCCGAGGCCACCACCGCACCGGGCACCTGGCTCAAGCTGTTCACCGAGGAAGCCGTCGCCCGGCCCTGGCTGGGCCCGCAGTGGCGGCTCGACCAGCCGGGGTACCTGATGACCGCCCCGCTGGGCACCGAACGGCCCGAGGTGCCGGCCGGCTACACGGTGACCACCTGGACCCGGGGCGGGGTCGTCCGGACCCTGGTCCGCACCGAGGCCGGACACCTCGCCGCACGCGGCCAGGCGGGTCTGGCCGGCCCCGTGGCCGTGCCGGACCAGATCGTGACCGCGCCCGAGCACCGGCGCCGAGGCCTGGGCGCCCTGGTGATGCGGACCCTGCAGAACGCCGGGCACCAGGCGGGCGCCGACACCGCCGTCCTGGTCGGCACCCCGGACGGCCGGGCGCTCTACACCGCGCTCGGCTGGACCACCCGCTCCCCGATGGCGAGCCTGTTCTACGAGCCCGCAGCCGAGCCCGCCGCCGAACCTGCGGCCGAACCCGTCGCAGAACCCGCAGCCGAGCCCGCCGTAGAACCCGCAGCCGAGCCCGGAGCCGAGTAGGGCAGCAGCTCGGCCCGCTTCGGCGGCCGGCCGTCGCCGGAGGAGCGCCCGGTGAGCCGGCGGCCGATCCACGGCCCCAGGTGGCCGCCCAGCCAGCGGGCGTCGGCGCGCAGCCGCTCGGCCCGGCCGGGCGGGGCGGCGGGCGGCAGCGGGGCGCGCCAGTCGAAGGCGGCGGGGCGGCCGAGCGCCTCCAACACCCCTTCGGCGACCCGGCGGTGGCCCTCGGGCGACAGGTGCAGGCGGTCCTCGCCCCAGAGCCGGCGGTCGTCGAAGCAGGGGGCGGCGAACAGGTCGACGACGGCGACGCCCTCGTCCTGGCCTAGCTCGTGCACGAAGGCCTTCATCCGCAGGATGGCCGGGAGCAGCCGGGCGCTGCCCGCCATCCTGCGGGTCGGGTCGGTGCTGGTGAACAGCACCACGGTGGCGCCGGTGGCGCGCAGTTCCTCGGTGCAGCGGCCGAGCAGCCGCTCGACCCGGGCGATGTCGCAGCCGGGGCGCAGCGCGTCGTTGAGGCCGCCGACGAGGGTCACCAGGTCGGCGCCCATCGCGGTGGCGGCGGGGAGCTGCTCGTCGTGGATCTGGCCGATGAGCTTGCCGCGGACGGCGAGGTTCGCGTAGCGGAAACCGCCGTCACCCCCGGCCTCGGCGGCGAGCGCGTCGGCGACCCGGTCGGCCCAGCCCCGGTAGTGGCCGTCGGGCAGCAGGTCGTCGCACATGCCCTCGGTGAAGGAGTCCCCGACGGCGACGTAACTGCGGTAGGTGGTGGGCACGGGCGGTCTCCGCTCTCCTCCGATGGCTCCGTGGCCCGACGATGCTACGCGGCCGGTCCGGGCACCGGCATCGGACCCCGGCACCGGCACGAGCACGAGCACGGGTGCCTAACCCGCGACGGGCGCCCCGTCGTCCGCCGTGCGGGGGGTGAACCAGTGCTCGCGGACGGCGTCGGTGGGCCGCTGCTCGCCGAGGGCGGGCAGGCCCCACTCCCCCAGCGCCTCGATCACCGGGCGCAGTTCGCGGCCGCGTTCGGTGAGCTCGTAGACCGTGGCGTTGGCGGGCCGTTCGAGCCGGCGGCGCAGGGCCAGGCCGTCGCCCTCCAGCTGCTTGAGCCGGGCGGCGAGGATGTCGGTGGAGACGCCGGGCAGGTCGGCGTGCAGGTCGGTGTATCGGCGCGGGCCGCCGAGGAGTTCACGGACGATCAGGAGGCTCCAGCGCTCCCCCACCGCGTCCAGGGCGCGGGCGACGGCGCAGTACTGGTCGTAGCTTCGGCGTGACATGTGGATCAGCATAGCCAAAAGGTTGGACTTTCCAAGTGCCAACTTGGTAGAACAAAGCATCAGCAACGATGCGGTGGTGACGGTCGGGAGGCCGCAGTGGAGTTTCGGCAGTCCAGCAAGCTGAACAACGTGTGCTACGAGATCCGCGGCCCGGTTGTCGACCAGGCCAACGCCCTGGAGGAGGCCGGGCACAGCGTGCTGCGGCTGAACACCGGCAACCCGGCGCCGTTCGGCTTCGAGGCGCCCGAGGAGATCATCCAGGACATCATCCGCAACCTGCCCAAGGCGCACGGCTACAGCGACTCGCGCGGCATCCTGCCCGCCCGCCGCGCGGTGGTGCAGTACTACCAGCAACGCGGCGTGACCGGAGTCGGCGTCAACGACGTCTACCTCGGCAACGGCGCCTCCGAGCTGATCCAGATGGCCGTCACCGCGCTCGTCGACGACGGCGACGAGGTGCTCGTCCCGATGCCGGACTACCCGCTGTGGACGGCCGTGGTCCGGCTGGCCGGCGGCAAGGCCGTGCACTACCTGTGCGACGAGCAGGCCGACTGGTACCCGGACCTCGACGACATCGCCGCCAAGATCACCGCCCGCACCAAGGCCATCGTCGTCATCAACCCCAACAACCCCACCGGCGCGGTCTACCCGAAGGAACTGCTGGAGGGCATCCTCGACCTCGCCCGCCGCCACCAGCTGATGGTCCTGGCCGACGAGATCTACGACAAGATCCTCTACGACGACACCGAGCACCACTGCCTCGCCGCCCTCGCCGACGACGTCCTCACCCTCACCTTCAACGGCCTCTCCAAGGCCTACCGGGTGGCCGGCTTCCGCAGCGGCTGGCTGGTCGTCTCCGGGCCCAAGCAGCACGCCGCCGACTACCTGGAGGGCCTGACCATGCTCTCCGGCATGCGGCTGTGCCCCAACGTGCCCGCCCAGTTCGCCGTCCAGGCCGCGCTCGGCGGCCACCAGTCCATCAACGACCTGGTGCTGCCCGGCGGCCGGCTCACCGAACAGCGCGACGTCGCCTTCAAGGCCCTCAACGAGATCCCCGGCGTCAGCTGCGTCAAGCCCAAGGGCGCCCTGTACGCCTTCGCCCGGCTCGACCCGGCGGTGCACCGGATCGTCGACGACGAGCAGTTCGTGCTGGACCTGCTGCTCCGCGAGAAGATCCACGTCGTCCAGGGCACCGGCTTCAACTGGCCCCGCCCGGACCACTTCCGCTTCGTCACCCTGCCCCGCGCCGACGACCTGGAGACGGCCATCAACCGCATCGGCCGCTTCCTCGCGACGTACCGGCAATCCTGACGCCTAGGCTTGTCGGCCATGACCGTCCTGCGTTCCGTCGCCCTGTTCGTCGTCGCCGCCCTCGCCGAGATCGGCGGCTGCTGGCTGATCTGGCAGAGCGTGCGCGAGCAGCGGCCGTGGTGGCTGGCCGGGCTGGGGGTGGTGGTGCTCGGCGGGTACGGCTTCGTCGCGGCGCTCCAGCCGGACAGCCACTTCGGCCGGGTGCTGGCCGCGTACGGCGGGGTGTTCGTCGCCGGGTCGCTGCTCTGGGGCGTGGTCGTGGACGGCTTCCGGCCGACCCGCTACGACGTGGTGGGCGCGCTGGTCTGCCTGGCCGGGGTCGCGGTGATCATGTACGGGCCCCGGCGCTGAGCGCACTGGGCCCGCCACGCACGGGGCCCTCCACGCACGGGGTCGTCCACGCACGGGGCCCCGGCGTCGAGGTGCGGACTCCTCGACACCGGGGCCCGGCAAGCCGGTTCGGGGACTACCAGCCCCAGCCGCCGCCCTGACCGTCGTCGTCGTGGTCCGAGTCCCAGCCCTCGCCGACGTTGCGCAGGATCGTGTAGTTGTCGATCTGCGTGCCGTCCTCGGCCAGCGCGGTCACCTTCATGGACGACTTCTGGCCCAGGTGGGCCGGGGTGACGTCGACCTTGATGAAGGAGTAGCCGGTGTAGCGCACCCGCGACCACTGGATGGTCTCGGGGACCTTCACCTTGCCCTTCCCCCAGTAGTAGGTCTTCACCTCGTCCTGGTGGTTCTCGTGCCCCTCGTAGGTGTCCGGCACGTCGAACTTGTACAGGCTGCGGCCGGCCGCACCCGCGGTCACGTAGACGACGCCATCCTTCGCCGGCTCGATGGTGGCGCCGCTCGGCACCTGCTTCGAGACCTTGTTGCCGAGGATCGCGTCGGTGCGCTCGTAGATGTGGTTGTGGCCGTTGATGACCAGGTCCACCCGGAACTTCTCGAACAGCGGCACCCAGGCCTCGCGGACACCGCCCTCGGAGGCGTGCGCGACGGTGGTGGAGAAGGCGCAGTGGTGGAAGAAGACCACGACGAAGTCGATCGTCTCGTCGTTGCGCAGGTCCTTGAGGGTGCGCTCCAGCCACTTGGTCTGCTTGTTCGCCGAGATGCCCAGGTTGGCCGGGATCTCGTAGGAGACGTCGTTGGCGTCGAGCGAGATGACGCCGACGTTCTTGTAGCGGAAGGTGTAGACGCCGGGGACCTTGCGCGGGTCCGGGCCGTTGTCCGGGAGGAAGAAGCGGGTGTTCTCGCCGCCGTACCCGTTGGGCGAGTACCAGGCCTCGATGTCGTGGTTGCCGTAGGCGACCATCCACGGCACGGTCGCCGCGACCGTCTCGGTCTGGACCAGGAAGTCGTCCCAGGTCCTGGCGTTGTACACGGACTTGTCGGGGTCCGTGCCGGAGCCCGCCGGGTCGGCGTAGCAGATGTCGCCGGCGTGCAGGTGGAAGGACGGCTTCTGGGCCAGGATGACGTGGTCGTTGCCGGCCGCGTGCGAGCTGACGCCCTGGTCGCCGAAGGCGGTGAAGGTGAACGGCTCGTAGACCTTGCCCCAGCGGTGGTCGCGGGAGGGCGCGGTGCGGAAGGTGTGCAGGGTGGAGATCTGCTGCTGCGAGGCCGGGTCGAAGCCCTCGTGGCCGACACCGTAGTAGTAGGTGGTGTCGGGGTGCAGGTCCTCCAGCGCCACGTGCAGGTAGTACTGGTCCACCGGCTGGCTGTTCGGGCTCAGCGCCGGGGTGTGCAGGGTGCGGACCTCGGCCTGGAGCTTGTGGCTGAGCTCCCACGGGGTCTTGCCGAAGCGCAGGAACGGCTTCTTGACCGGCGCCGGGACCTGCCAGGAGATGCGGAACTGGGTGTCGGGCTCGGGCCCGAACTGGAGGTGGCGCCCGATCGGCGCGACCAGCGAACCGTCGACACCGGCCGTCGTGGCACCGGTCAGCAGCTGCGGGCTCGCCGGCGCGGCGAAGGCCGTCCCACTGCCCAGCGCGCCGCCGACGGCGACGGCACCGACGGTCACGGCGCCGGCGCGCAGCATCCGGCGGCGGGAGAAGCGGGCCCGCAGGTACTCGTGCTGCTCGGCCGTGCTCATGCGGTCGGCGAGCTTGGCCGGTACGCCCATGTGAGGGATATCCATGCGCGGGACTCTTCCAGCGGCGCGTTGACCGCACACGGACGCGGGGTGAACGGGCCGCAGCGCGCCGCCCATTCGAACGCCAATGTTCGACCATGATCAGGTAAAGGAGCGCGCCCGCCCCGGACCGACCCCGGATCATGGCCCCGCCCGGCGGCGCGGCCTGAGCCACCGTCGGCGCCGCCGCGGACGGGGACGCTCAGCCGGAGGGCTCGTCCCAGGTGGAGGGGGACCGGTTGCCGGTGCCGTCGCAGGTGCGGCAGATCTCGTCCCGGTAGGCGTGCTTGGCGCCGGTCGCGTCCACCCGGTAGCGGACGTACACCCCGGTGCCGTCGCAGAGGAAGCAGTTGCCGCCCCCGCCGCCCACCTCGGTGGTCCCGGTGCCCTGACAGGTCCGGCAGCTGAGGCCGGCGGTCCGGCCGGTGCCCGCGCAGATCCGGCAGACCGTCGTCATCGTCGTCCTCCCTGGGCGGAACCGCTGGCAGCCACCGGTCATGGTAGTGGGACCGCCGAGGGCGGCGTCCAGCGGATCCTGCTCGGCCGCCGGATCGGCCAACCCCGCTGCGTCCCAACCGTGATGAGGACGGATCGACTCCACCGTCCGCTACTCCGCCAGGCCCTCGCGGACCCGGCGGGACACCGAGATCAGCTGGAGGTCGAGCAGCCCGGGCGGGTCGGCCAGCCCGGGGCCGCCCGCGTGCACCCAGGCGGCTATCTCGTCGATCATGTCGTCCGCCAGCACGAAACCCAGCCAGACCGGGCGCCCGCCCGCCGCCCGCCCCTCCCCGGAGGGGCCGACCACCACCACGTTGGACTGGGTGCACACGTCCAGGCACTTGACCGCGCGGACCCGGCCCGCCGCACCCACCGCCGCCCGCAGCCGCTCGTACTGCCCGGCGTGGTCCACCCCCGGGTGCTTGGCCTCGGTGCCGCAGCAGCAGCCCCGGCAGACGGTGACGGTCACCGGGGAGGCGGCCGCCTGCTTGCGGTCCCGGTCTCGGCGGCTCATCGGCTCTGGAACTCCTCCTGGTCACGGGGCACGCTGCACGCGCAGCCTACCTGGCATGCCAAGAGGCACTGCCGGGTACCGGGTGCCGGGGTTCGGCGGCGGTCCGTAGGATGCCCCCATGGGACACGCGACCACCGAGAAAGCCGTACCGCGGATGCGCCTGGACGCCTCCAACGCGGCCAAGGTCGCGACCACCCTCCAGGCGCTGGCCACCCCCTCCCGGCTGCTGATCCTCGCCGAACTGCGCGAGGGACCGCGCGCGGCCACCGAACTCGCCGACGCCGTGGGCATGGAGCAGTCCGCCTGCTCCCACCAGCTGCGGCTGCTGCGCAACCTCGGCCTGGTCGTCGGCGAGCGCCGGGGCCGCTCGGTGGTCTACTCCCTGCACGACGACCACGTCGCCGCCCTCCTCGACCAGGCCGTGTACCACGTCGAGCACCTGCGGCTGGGCCTCACCGACGAGCGCTGAGGCCGCACCCGCCCCCGTCCTCTAGGCCGTGGCCTGAGCCGCCGCGCGGCCGGCGGTGCGGCCGGAGAAGAGGCAGCCGCCGAGGAAGGTGCCCTCCAGGGAGCGGTAGCCGTGGACGCCGCCGCCGCCGAAGCCGGCGGCCTCGCCCGCGGCGTAGACGCCCGGAAGGGGTTCGCCGTCGGGGCGCAGGACGCGCGCGGAGAGGTCGGTCTCCAGGCCGCCGAGCGACTTGCGGGTGAGGATGTTGAGCCGGACGGCGATCAGCGGGGCGGCGCCCGGGTCGAGGATGCGGTGCGGCGGGGCCACCCGGATCAGCTTGTCGCCGAGGTAGCGGCGGGCGCCGTGGACGGCGGTGACCTGGAGGTCCTTGGCGAAGGGGTTGGCGAACTGCCGGTCGCGGGCCTCGACGGCGCGGCGCAGTTCGGCGGGGTCGATCAGCGCCTCGCGGGTCCTGGCGTTCATGCCGCGGGCGAGGTCGGCGAGGTTGCCCGCGACGACGAAGTCGGGCCCGTGCCGCAGGTGGCTTTGGACCGGACCGGGGGCGCCGGGCAGGGCGCGGCCGAGGACGCCGCGCACGGACTTCCCGGTCAGGTCCGGGTTCTGCTCGGAGCCGGAGAGGGTGAACTCCTTCTCGATGATGCGCTGGTTGAGCACGAACCAGGTGTGCCCGTACCCGGTGGACATGATGTGGTCGAGCGTGCCGAGGGTGTCGAAGCCGGGGAAGAGCGGGACGGGCAGCCGGTTGCCGCGCGCGTCCAGCCAGAGCGAGGACGGGCCGGGCAGGATGCGGATGCCGTGCCGGGCCCAGATCGGGTCCCAGTTCTCGATGCCCTCGGTGTAGTGCCACATCCGGTCGCCGTTGATGAGGCTGGCACCGGCGTCGCCGGCGATGCCGAGCATCAGCCCGTCGACGTGGGCGGGGACGCCGGAGAGCAGTTTGGCGGGCGGGGTGCCCAGCCGGGCGGGCCAGGCCTTGCGGACGAGGTCGTGGTTGCCGCCGATGCCGCCGGAGGTCACGATCACGGCCTGGGCGCGCAGTTCGAACCGTCCGGCGGCCTCGCGCGAGCTGGCCTCGCCGCGGGCCGCCGAACTGGGCACCAGCACCTCGCCGGTGACGGTGTCGGTGACGCCCGCGGTGGCGGCCAGGCCGGTGACCCGGTGCCGGAAGCGCAGGTCGACCAGCCCGCGGGCGGCCGCGGAGCGGACCCGGCGGACGAAGGGCTCCAGCAGTCCGGGCCCGGTGCCCCAGGTGATGTGGAAGCGGGGCACCGAGTTGCCAGGGCCGTCGGCGAGGAGGCCGCCGCGCTCGGCCCAGCCGACGACGGGGAAGAACCGGACGCCCAGGCCGTGCAGCCAGGAGCGCTTCTCGCCGGCCGCGAAGTCGACGTAGGCCTCGGCCCAGCGGCGCGGCCAGGCGTCCTCGGGCCGGTCGAAGCCGGCGGTGCCGAACCAGTCCTGGCGGGCGAGGGCGTGCGAGTCGCGGATCCGCATCCGGCGCTGCTCGGGCGAGTCGACCAGGAAGAGGCCGCCGAAGGACCAGTGCGCCTGGCCGCCGAGCGAGGCCGCGGGCTCCTGGTCGAGCAGGATCACCTTCCGTCCGGCGTCGGCGAGTTCGGCGGTGGCGGCGAGTCCGGCGAGTCCTGCTCCGATGACGATGACGTCGGCGTCCAGGGCCATGCGCAGTCCTCCGTCGCGGCGGGCGGGACGGCGCGCGCGGGGTGGGCGCCGTCGCTGTGCGCCCGATACTGCGGCCTGCGGTGACGTCCGGTCAACCGGCCGGTAACAACCGAGTGCGGCAATTCCGCTCCACACCGTTTCGGAAATGTCTTCGATACACGGTGGAGCGAAATGCGAAATGCGATCTGACGGAATTTCGGAAATTTCCGCGCACGGCATGGACGTCCACGAAACCAACAAGTAACTTACCTGCGAGTAGCCGCGGCCCGGCACGACCCCCACCCGTCGTTTCTCTCCCCCCAGGAGGAACCGTGCTCCGCCCTGCCCGGAAACCCCGATACCTGCGCAGCTCCACCGCGCTCGCCTCCGTCGCCCTGGGCGCCGCCCTCGCGCTCACCTCCACCAGCGCCCAGGCCGCCACCCCGGCGCCCAAGCACCTCGTGGCGCTCGGCGACTCCTACGCCGCCGGCGCGGGCGTGCCCGGCCAGTCGGCGGGCCTGTGCCTGCGCTCCGACCGCAACTACGGCCACCTGGTCGCCGCCGCCCTCAAGGCCGGCGCCTACACCGACGTCACCTGCGCCGCCGCCAAGGTCAAGGCCATGACGCAGCCGCAGTACGACGCCTTCATCCGGGTCAACGACCCGCAGCTGGACGCGGTGACCCCCGACACCGACCTGGTCACCCTCGGCATCGGCGGCAACGACCTCGCGGCCAGCGACCTCGGCCTCGGCGAACTCGTCGCCACCTGCATCGCCGGCGCGGTCGTCAACCCGCTCGGCACGCCCTGCAAGGACGTCTACCACCACGGCTACTGGGACTGGAGCAGCTGGTCCTGGCAGTACGGCAACGACGACCTGGCCGAGCGGATCACCAGCAGCATCGCGCCGCAGGTCGCCGACACGCTGCGGCGCATCCACGCCAAGGCGCCGCGGGCCCGGGTGCTGCTGGTCGGCTACCCGTCCGTGCTGCCCGCCGACGGCCGCTCGTGCATCCTGCGCCAGCCCGTGACCCCGGGCGACGTCGAGTACATGCACGGCGTGCTCGACAAGCTGAACGCCGCGCTCAAGAGCACCGCGGCGGTCGGCGGCGCGACGTACGTCGACACCGCCGCGCCCACCGCCGGGCACGACGTGTGCTCGGACGACCGCTGGATCGAGGGCGCGCTGCCCGGCTCGCCCGCCGTGCCGTTCCACCCGAACGCCACCGGCGAGAAGGTGATGGCGGACGCGGTGCTCGCCGCGCTGCGGTAGGGCGTGTCTGACAATCCCTAGGCCCCGCAAACCCCGAGGGGGGCGG
>NZ_JBHWIJ010000289.1:0-10975 GCF_042732255.1 Kitasatospora sp. NPDC059803
GCGCTAATGCTGCTCCCACGGCGGCCGGGGCGGGTAGTCGGGCGCCCGCCGCTCCGGCTGCTGCCCCGCCGGCCGGTAGATGTCCGGCGGGGGCGTCCCCGGGCGGTGGTGGGGCCCGCCGCGGGCGGTGAGGCGGCCGCGGACGTTGTCGGCGGCCAGGACGTCGGCCCAGCGTTCCGGGTACTCGGAGGGGACGTCGACGTCGTCGCCGTCCTCCTCGCCCCACTCCTCCTCGGCGCCTTCGGCGAGGCCGAGTTCGCGGGCGCGCCGGGCCCGTTCGGCGGCGCGCCGGGCGGCGACCTCGCGGACCACGGCGGCGGCGGCCTCCTCCTGGGCGCGCTCGTTCTCGGCGCGGGCGTCGGCGGTCTCCAGGGTGGGCCAGCGGCGGTCTATGGCGGCGTTCATGGCGGCGCCGATGAGGACGGCCAGGGCGACCACGAAGATCCACAGCAGTACGGCCACCGGCGCGGCCAGCGAGCCGTACACCGAGGGGACCTCGACCGAGCTGACCAGGTAGATCCGCAGGGCGACGCTGCAGACGACCAGCACCACCAGGGCGACCAGGGCGCCGGGGACGTCCTCGCGCCAGGGAGTGGAGACGGGGACGGCCAGGTGGTAGAGGGTGGTGAGGGAGACGATCAGCAGCACGATGGCGACCGGCCAGTAGGCGGCGCCGACCAGTCCGGCGACGCCGGGCACGGCGTTCTCGATGAGTCCGGGTCCGGCCATCAGCAGCGGCAGCACCAGGGAGCTGATGACGAGGGCGCCGAAGTAGAGGCCGAGGGACATCAGCCGGGTCTTGACGATGCCCCGCTTGCCGTCGAGCCCGTACATGACGGTGATGGTGTCGATGAAGATGTAGAGCGCTCTGGAGCCGGACCACAGCGACAGCAGGAAGCCGATCGAGACGAGGTCGGGCCGGGAATGGGCGAAGACCTGGTCCAGCAGCGGCACCACGACCTCTTTGACGGACGAGTCCGACAGGACCGTCCCGGAGGCCGAGACGATGTCGTGCTTGAGCCGGTCGATGGTGCCGGCCCCGAGGAACTCGTCGAGGTAGCCGAGGGTGCCGGCCAGGCCGAGGAGCAGCGGCGGGATCGACAGCAGGGTGAAGAAGGCCGCCTCCGCGGCGAGTCCGGTGACCCGGTACTCGACGCAGGTGTTGGTGGTGTCCTTGACCAGCTCCCACGCCGTACGGCGCCAGGCGGCCTGTTTGGCCGCGCGTCGGGAGCCCTTGCCCCGGCGCCGGGAGGGCCGTTCGGGGTTCGGTCTGCTCGTCTCGCCTGCTGCTTGCACGGGTCTAACGGTATCGGGCCGGGGCCGCGCGGTTGATCTCCCCCGGGGTACGGGCGCGTGGACGGGCGCCGGGGCGGGGAGCGGCGGGAATCCCCGACTGTCTCACATAACGAAACATCAGCGTCCACCATCCGGATGTTAGTGGACCGCAAGTCCCGCGCCGTGCCAATCTCTTGCCATGCCGAGCGCCGGAACCACCCTAGTTGGTCGACTCCACGTCGATCTCCTTCGCGTGTCCAGCGCCATCTGTCCGGCGATCTGAGCCCACCCCGCCGCATCACCGCACCCGGGCGCCACCCACCTCGCAGTCCCCGCTGGAGCGGACGCGCGGGCGCCCGGCCGGCCACGGTCACTGCTCTCCCCGGCCCTGGGAATACCCGCAGGTCACAGCAGCACCGCACCGCCGCGCACCCCCAGCGACCCACCCGGCGTCAGAGCCATCTGCCCCGAAGGACTTCACCATGGCCACCACCCCCGAGACCGCCGAGCCCACGGCCGACCGCGCCGCCGCGCGACGCCCCGCCGCGCCTCGCAAGGTGACCCGTCACCGCGGCGAGGGCCAGTGGGGCATGGGCCACTTCACCCCCCTGAACGCCAACGAGCAGTTCAAGAAGGACGACGACGGTCTCAACGTACGGACACGTATTGAGACGATCTACGCGCACCGGGGCTTCGACTCGATCGACCCCGCCGACCTGCGCGGCCGGATGCGCTGGTGGGGCCTGTACACCCAGCGCAAGGAGGGCATCGACGGCGGCAAGACCGCGATCCTGGAGCCGCACGAGCTCGACGCCGAGTACTTCATGCTGCGCGTGCGGGTCGACGGCGGCCGGCTGACCGTCGCCCAGCTGAAGGCGATCGCCGAGGTCTCCGAGCAGTACGCCCGCAACACCGCCGACCTGACCGACCGCCAGAACGTCCAGTACCACTGGATCCGGATCGAGGACGTCCCGACGATCTGGCAGAAGCTGGAGGCCGTCGGCCTGTCCACCACCGAGGCCTGCGGCGACACCCCGCGCGTCATCCTCGGCTCCCCGGTGGCCGGCATCGCCGAGGACGAGATCATCGACGGCACCCCCGCCATCGAGGAGATCCAGCGGCGCTTCATCGGCAACAAGGACTTCTCCAACCTGCCGCGCAAGTTCAAGTCCGCCGTCTCCGGCTCCCCGCTGCTGGACGTCGCGCACGAGATCAACGACGTCGCCTTCGTCGGCGTGGTCCACCCCGAGCACGGCCCCGGCTTCGACCTGTGGGTCGGCGGCGGGCTGTCCACCAACCCCAAGCTGGGCGTGCGCCTGGGCGCCTGGGTCCCGCTGGACGAGGTCGCCGACGTCTACGGCGGCGTCATCGGCATCTTCCGCGACTACGGCTACCGCCGGCTGCGCAACCGCGCCCGGCTGAAGTTCCTGGTCGCCGACTGGGGCGTGGAGAAGTTCCGCCAGGTACTGGAGGACGAGTACCTCGCGTACCGGCTGGTCGACGGCCCCGCCCCGCAGGAGCCCAGCGGCCGCTGGCGCGACCACGTCGGCGTCCACCGGCAGAAGGACGGCCGGTACTACATCGGCTTCGCGCCGCGCGTCGGCCGGGTCGACGGCCGGCTGCTCGGCCAGATCGCCGACCTCGCCGCCGCGCACGGCAGCGACCGGCTGCGCACCACCGCCGAACAGAAGATGCTGGTCCTCGACATCGCCGAGGACCAGGTCGACTCGGTGGTGGCCGGCCTGGAAGCGCTGGACCTGCGGGTCACCCCGTCGCCGTTCCGCCGCGGCACCATGGCCTGCACCGGCATCGAGTACTGCAAGCTCGCCATCGTCGAGACCAAGGAGCGCGGCCGCACGCTCATCGACGAGCTGGAGAAGCGCCTGCCGGACTTCGCCGAGCCGCTGACCATCAACATCAACGGCTGCCCGAACGCCTGCGCCCGCATCCAGGTCGCCGACATCGGCCTCAAGGGCCAGCTCGTCCCGGACGGCAACGGCGAGCAGGTCGAGGGCTACCAGGTGCACCTGGGCGGCGCGCTCGGCCTGGAGGCCGGGTTCGGCCGCAAGGTCCGCGGCCTCAAGGTCACCAAGGACGACCTGCCCGACTACGTCGAGCGCGTCCTGACCCGCTACCAGGCCGACCGCACCGAGGGCGAGCGCTTCGCCCAGTGGGCGGCCCGGGCCGGCGAGGAGCAGCTGTCGTGAGCGAGCGTGCCGCACCGTTCTTCTGCCCGTACTGCGGGGACGAGGACCTGCGCCCCTCCGAGGTCGGACACGGCGCCTGGGAGTGCCACGGGTGCCGCCGCGCCTTCCAGCTGAAGTTCCTCGGCCTGCTGTCCCCGACCGCCTCGGCCCCGACCGCCCCGACCGCCTCGAACGCCTCGAACGCGGCCATCATGACTGCGACCAACTCGACTGCGACCGACGGGGGTTCGTCCGGTGACCAGCGCGACGACTGACTACGAGGAGATAGCCGTCCGGGCCGGCCGCGAGCTGGAGGAGGCGACGCCCCAGGAGATCCTGGCCTGGGCCGCCGACACCTTCGGCCGCCGCTTCTGCGTCACCTCCTCGATGGAGGACGCGGTCGTCGCCCACCTCGCCTCCTCGGTGTTCCCCGGCGTGGACGTGGTGTTCCTGGACACCGGCTACCACTTCCCGGAGACCATCGGCACCCGGGACGCGGTGGCCGCGACCATGCCGGTCAACGTCATCACCCTCAGGCCGCTGCGCACCGTGGCCGAGCAGGACGCCGAGCACGGGCCGCACCTGCACGACCGCGACCCGGACCTGTGCTGCTCGCTGCGCAAGGTCGAGCCGCTCAACCGCGGCCTCGGCGGCTACGACGCCTGGGCGACGGGGCTGCGCCGCGACGAGTCCCCGAGCCGGGCGGACACCCCGGTGGTGTCCTGGGACGCCCGGCGCCGCAAGGTCAAGATCGCCCCGATCGCCCGGTGGACGCAGGAGGACGTGGACGCCTACGTCGCCGCCCACGGGGTGCTGCTCAACCCGCTGCTGTGGGAGGGCTACACCTCGATCGGCTGCTCGCCGCTGTCCTGCACCCGCAAGCCCGCCGAGGGCGAGGACGCCCGGGCCGGGCGCTGGTCCGGCTCCGGCAAGACCGAGTGCGGCATCCACCTCTGACCCACCCCCCACTACCGACGAAGGACTTGAGACTGTGACAGCTCACACCCGGGCCGCCGACGGAGCCGCGGAGGCGGCCCCCGCGGCCGCCCCCTGCGAGCGCGGCGCCACCGTGTGGCTGACCGGGCTGCCGAGCGCGGGCAAGACCACGCTCGCCTTCGCGCTGGCCGGACGGCTGCGCGCCGAGGGCCACCGGGTCGAGGTCCTGGACGGCGACGAGGTCCGCGAGTTCCTCTCCAAGGGCCTCGGCTTCACCCGCGAGGACCGGCACACCAACGTGACCCGGATCGGCTTCGTCGCCGAGAAGCTCGCCGCCCACGGCGTCAAGGTGCTCGCCCCGGTGATCGCCCCGTTCGCCGACTCGCGCGCCGCGGTGCGCGAGCGGCACGCGGCGGCCGGCACCGAGTTCCTGGAGGTCCACGTCGCCACCCCGGTCGAGCTGTGCGCCGAACGCGACGTCAAGGGCCTGTACGCCAAGCAGGCCGCCGGCGAGCTGGCCGGCCTCACCGGCGTGGACGACCCGTACGAGGCGCCGCAGAAGCCGGAGCTGCGGATCCAGACGCAGGGCCGCGCGGTCGCCGAGTCCGCCGCCGAGCTGCACGCCTTCCTGACCGAGAGGGGTCTCGCATGACCACCGCGACCGACGGCCCGGTCCGCACCCACGAAGACACCCCCTTCGCGCTGTCCCACCTGGACGCGCTGGAGGCCGAGTCGGTGCACGTCTTCCGCGAGGTCGCGGGGGAGTTCGAGCGCCCGGTGATCCTGTTCTCGGGCGGCAAGGACTCCATCGTCATGCTGCACCTGGCGCTCAAGGCCTTCCACCCGGCCGCCGTGCCGTTCTCGCTGCTGCACGTCGACACCGGGCACAACTTCCCCGAGGTGATCGCCTACCGCGACCGCGTCGTGGCCGAGCACGGCCTGCGCCTGCACGTCGCCCACGTCCAGGACTTCATCGACGACGGCCGGCTGCGCGAGCGCCCGGACGGCACCCGCAACCCGCTGCAGACCGTCCCGCTGCTCGACGCCATCGAGACGAACCGCTTCGACGCGGTGTTCGGCGGCGGGCGCCGCGACGAGGAGAAGGCCCGTGCCAAGGAGCGGGTGTTCTCCCTGCGCGACGAGTTCGGCGCCTGGGACCCTCGCCGCCAGCGCCCCGAGCTGTGGTCGCTGTACAACGGCCGGCACGCCGTCGGCGAGCACGTGCGCGTCTTCCCGCTGTCCAACTGGACCGAGCTGGACGTCTGGCAGTACATCGAGCGCGAGGGCATCGACCTCCCGGAGATCTACTACGCCCACGAGCGGGACGTCTTCGCCCGCGCCGGCATGTGGCTGACCGCCGGCGCGTGGGGCGGCCCCAAGGAGAACGAGCCCGTCCAGCGGCGGCTGATCCGCTACCGCACCGTCGGCGACATGTCCTGCACCGGCGCCGTCGACTCGGACGCCACCGACATCCAGGCCGTGATCGCCGAGATCGCCGCCAGCCGCCTCACCGAGCGCGGCGCGACGCGGGCCGACGACAAGCTGTCCGAGGCCGCGATGGAAGACCGCAAGCGCGAGGGGTACTTCTAACGATGACCAGCACCACCCAGGAAGCCACCGCCACGTCGCTGCTGCGCTTCGCCACCGCCGGATCCGTCGACGACGGCAAGTCCACCCTGGTCGGCCGCCTGCTGCACGACTCCAAGTCCGTGCTCGCCGACCAGCTGGAGGCCGTCGAACGCGCCTCCCTGAACCGCGGCCAGGACGCGCCCGACCTCGCGCTGCTCACCGACGGCCTGCGCGCCGAGCGCGAGCAGGGCATCACCATCGACGTGGCCTACCGCTACTTCGCCACCCCCCGGCGGCGGTTCATCCTCGCCGACACCCCCGGGCACGTGCAGTACACCCGCAACATGGTGACCGGCGCCTCCACCGCCGAACTGGCCGTGGTGCTGGTCGACGCCCGCAACGGCGTCGTCGAGCAGACCCGCCGGCACGCCGCCGTCGCCGCGCTGCTGCGGGTGCCGCACGTGGTGCTGGCCGTCAACAAGATGGACCTGGTCGACTACGCCGAGCCCGTCTTCGCCGCCATCGCCGAGGAGTTCACCGCCTACGCCGCCTCGCTCGGCGTGGGCGACGTGGTGGCCGTGCCGATCTCGGCCCTCGCCGGGGACAACGTCGTCGAGCCGTCCGCGCACATGGACTGGTACGGCGGCCCGACCTTGCTGGAGCACCTGGAGACCGTCCCGGTCGGCAGCGACCCGGACGCCGCTCCGGCCCGCTTCCCCGTCCAGTACGTGATCCGCCCGCAGAGCGAGGAGCACCCCGACTACCGCGGCTACGCCGGGCAGTTGGCCTCCGGCGTGCTGCGGGTCGGCGACCCGGTGACGGTGCTGCCCTCGGGCCACACCACCACTGTCGCCGGGATCGACGCGCTCGGCCGCGAGACGGACCTCGCCTGGGCGCCCCAGTCGATCACCGTCCGGCTCGCCGACGACCTCGACGTCTCCCGCGGCGACCTGATCGCGGCCGGCGTGATCCCCGCGCCCACCAGGGACATCGAGGCCACCGTCAGCCACCTCAACGAGCGCCCGCTGCGCGCCGGGGACAAGGTCCTGCTCAAGCACACCACCCGCACCGTGCGCGCGCTGGTCAAGGACATCACCTACCGCATCGACATCGACACCCTCGAACAGCGCTCCGGCGCCCAGGGGTTGAACGTCAACGACCTCGGCCACGTGGTGCTGCGCACCGCCGAGCCGCTGGCCCTCGACGCCTACTGCGACAACCGCCGCACCGGCTCGTTCCTGCTGATCGACCCGGCCGACGGCACCACCCTCACCGCCGGCATGGCGGGCGAGGCCTTCGCGACCGTACGCGCCACCGAACCCGCTGAGGAGGACTGGGTCTGATGCCCAGCGAGGCGTTCTCGGACATGGACAAGGAAGGCGGCCGCATCGGCAGCGGCGTCCTCGGCAGCGGCCAGGGCGGCCTGACCCGATGTGCGGGCCGACAGCGCTGAGTTGCGACCCCCGGCCGCCCCGACGGGCGACCGCCACGTCCCCGAGACCGCCTCCCGACGGTCCGTCGATGAACAGGACTTCACCATGGCACCGAACCTGGCCCCCTCGCATACCCATGCCCGCCCCAACGCCGGCCGGATCAGACGCTCCGCGGTGGCCGCCGTGGCCGGCCTGACCGCCGTGACCCTGCTGTCGGCGTGCAGCTACGGCTCCAAGGCGGACGACAAGAAGGCGGGCGCCGACTCCGCCGCCAGTTCGGCCGGCGCCTCCGGCGCGAAGCTGTCCGCGGACACCGTGAAGATCGGCTACTTCGCGAACCTGACCCACGGCACCGCCCTGGTCGGCCTCCAGGAGGGGCTGTTCCAGAAGGAGTTGGGCGCCACCCAGATCAAGACCCAGGTCTTCAACGCGGGCCCGTCCGAGATCGAGGCGCTCAACGCCGGCTCCATCGACATCGGCTGGATCGGCCCCTCCCCCGCGATCAACGGCTACACCAAGTCCGACGGCCAGTCCCTGAAGATCATCGGCGGCTCGGCCTCCGGCGGGGTCAAGCTGGTGGTCAACCCGGACAAGATCTCCTCGCTGGACGACCTCAAGGGCAAGAAGATCGCCACCCCGCAGCTGGGCAACACCCAGGACGTGGCGCTGCTCAACTACCTGGCGGGCAAGGGCTTCAAGGTCGACGCGGCGTCCGGCGCCGGCGACGTCTCGGTGGTGCGCACCGACAACAAGGTCACCCCCGACGCCTACCGGCAGGGCTCCATCGACGGCGCCTGGGTGCCCGAGCCCACCGCCTCCAAGCTGGTCACCCTCGGCGCGAAGGTCCTGCTCAACGAGAAGGACGTCTGGCCGGACAAGAAGTTCGTGATCACCAACATCATCGTCTCGCAGAAGTTCCTCAAGGAGCACCCGGACGTGGTGGAGGCCGTGCTGCGCGGCTCGGTGAACACCAACGCCTTCATCAAGGCCAACCCGGACAAGGCCAAGGCCGACGCCAACGAGGCGATCAAGAAGGAGGCCGGCAACGCGCTGGAGCCGGCCATCCTCGACCCCGCCTGGGCCGACATCGACTTCCTCGACGACCCGCTGGCGAACACCCTCCAGGCCGAGGCCGACCACGCCGTCACCGCCGGGCTCCTCAAGCTGCCCAAATCAAGTTCCGCTGGCGCGGGGGCCAACCTGAACGGCATCTACGACCTCACCCTGCTCAACAAGGTGCTCGCGGCCAAGGGCCAGGGCCCCGTGGCGGACGCCGGACTCGGCGCCAAGTAGCGCCACCCGGCGCCGAACAGCACCGCGCGGCGCCGAGTCCGCCCCGACTCCGCGGTCCGGACCCCCGCCCACCCGGTCGATCCGCGATCGATGCCCACCGGGACGGGCGGGGCCGGGCCCCGGCCCCCGCTCCGCCAGCCCTCAGCCAGACCACTCACGCAGGAGGTGTCCGGATGACCCCGGCACTGACCACCTCGGCGGACGCCGCCGGCGCCGGCGCCGGCGGCGCCGCACCCGCCGTCCGGATCTCGCACGTGCACAAGTCCTTCGGCCGCCCGGGCGCGCAGACCCACGTCCTGGACGACATCACCCTCGACGTCGCGCCCGGCGAGTTCGTCACCCTGCTCGGCGCCTCGGGCTGTGGCAAGTCCACCCTGCTCAACCTGGTCGCCGGCCTCGACCAGCCCACCGCCGGCGCCATCGAGGTGCCGGGCGGCCGGCCCGCGCTGATGTTCCAGGAGCACGCCCTGTTCCCCTGGCTCACCGCCGGCCGCAACATCGAACTCGCCCTCAAGCTGGCCGGCGTCCCCCGCGCCGAGCGCCGCGCCGAAGCCGAGCGCCTGCTCGAACTCGTCCGCCTCAAGGGCTCGTACGGCAAGCGCGTGCACGAGCTGTCCGGCGGCATGCGCCAGCGCGTCGCGATGGCCCGCGCGCTGGCCCAGGGCAGCCAGGTGCTGCTGATGGACGAGCCGTTCGCCGCGCTCGACGCCATCACCCGCGACGTGCTGCACGACGAGATCACCCGGATCTGGGCCGAGCGGCAGCTGTCCGTCCTGTTCGTCACCCACAACGTGCGCGAGGCCGTGCGCCTGGCCCAGCGCGTCGTCCTGCTCTCCTCCCGCCCCGGCCGGGTCGCCCGCGAGTGGCGGATCGACCTGCCGCAGCCGCGCCGCATCGAATCCGCCGGCGTCGCCGACCTGTCCATCGAGATCACCGAAGAACTGCGTGGGGAGATCCGTCGCCATGGCCAGCACTGACAGCACCCCGGTCCTGGAGAAGGCCGACAAGACCGACAAGGCCGCCGCCACGGACACCGCCGGTGTCGGCGCCGGCCTGGACGCCCTCGACGCCGTCTCCGCCCAGCGCGGCTCGCTCGGCCAGGCACTGCGGACCAAGGCCCTGCCGCCGCTGATCGGCGTCCTCGTGGTGCTCGCCCTGTGGCAGGGGGCGTACAGCCTGCACCTCACCTCCGCCTACAAGCTGCCCAGCCCGACCGACGTGTGGCACTCCGCCCAGGACCTCTGGTACCAGGGCACGCTGTTCTCGATCATCTGGACCAGCGTCTGGCGCGGCCTGTCCGGCTTCCTGCTCGCCGTCGTCATCGGCACCCCGATCGGGCTGGTCGTCGCCCGCGTCCGGCCGGTGCGCACCGCCATCGGCACGGTCCTCCAGGGCCTCCAGTCGCTGCCCTCGGTCGCCTGGGTGCCGGCCGCGGTCATCTGGCTCGGCATCAACGACCGGATGATGTACGCGGTCATCCTGCTCGGCGCCGTCCCCTCCATCGCCAACGGCCTGATCGCCGGCATCGACCAGGTGCCGCCGCTGTTCCTGCGCGCCGGACGCACCATCGGCGCCACCGGCCTCACCGGCGCCCGGCACGTCCTCATCCCCGCCGCGCTGCCCGGCTACCTGGCCGGCCTCAAGCAGGGCTGGGCGTTCTCCTGGCGCTCCCTGATGGCCGCCGAACTCGTCGCCTCCTCCCCCGACCTCGGCCGGGGCCTGGGCCGGTTCCTGGAGGACCAGCGCGAGTTCTCCGACATGTCCGGGGTGCTGCTCGGCATCATCCTGATCCTGTTCGTCGGCATCGCCATCGAACTGCTCGTCTTCACCCCGGTCGAACGCCGGGTGCTGCGCAACCGCGGCCTGCTGGCCGCCGCCAAGTAAGGCCGACGCCGATGCCCGCCCTCCTGCTGATCGCCCACGGCAGCCGCGACCCGCGGCACGCCGCGACCGTGGCCGCACTGGTCCAGGAGGTGCGGGCGCTGCGCCCCGGGCTGGACGTCGCCACCGCCTACCTGGACCACTGCGCGCCGCGCATCCCGCAGGTCGTCGGGCGGCTCGACGACGCGGTGGCCGTCCCGCTGCTGCTCAACCGGGCCTACCACGCCAAGCACGACATCCCGGCCGCCCTCCGCGCCGCCGGCTCCGCCATCCCGGTCGCCGACGTCCTCGGGCCGTCCCCGCTGCTCCTCGACGCCCTCGACCGGCGCCTCGCCGAGACCGGACTCGACGTCACCGACCCGGCCGTCCGCGCCCGCACCGGCGTCGTCCTCGCCGCCGCAC
>NZ_JBHWIJ010000290.1:0-1344 GCF_042732255.1 Kitasatospora sp. NPDC059803
GTCGTTTTGACGGCGCTGGTGGCGTAGCGGGGTCGAGCCCCCGCGCGGCGGGTTCCGGGGGAGGTCTTCGAGGAGGGGGCGGCCGTGCGCGCAAATGACCTTCCGTCGTCCCGCCGGGCTCAGCCCGCGGTGAAGCCCTCGTAGGCGTTGTAGAGCGCCGCGCCGGCCTCGTGCTCGCCGGTGCGCTCGACGATGTCGCCGAGCAGCCAGGCCTCGACGCCGCGGTCCTCCAGGATCGCCAGCACGGCGTCCACCGAGGACGGCGGGACGACCGCGACCATGCCGACGCCCATGTTGAGCGTCTTCTCGATCTCCAGGGTGGCCACCTTGCCGACCTGGGCGACGGTCTGGAAGACCGGCAGCGGGGTCCAGGTGCCGCGGTCCAGGCGGGCGTGCAGGCCGTCCGGGACGACCCGGGCCAGGTTGGCCGCCAGGCCGCCGCCGGTGACGTGCGAGAAGGCGTGGATCTCGGTGGCGCGGGTGAGCGCCAGGCAGTCCAGCGAGTAGATCCGGGTCGGCTCCAGCAGCTCCTCGCCGAGCGTGCGGCCGAACTCCTCGACCTTGCGGTCCAGCTTCCAGCCGGCCTCGTTCAGCAGCACGTGGCGCACCAGCGAGTAGCCGTTGGAGTGCAGGCCCGAGGCCGCCATCGCGATCACCACGTCGCCGGCCCGCACGCGGTCGGCGCCGAGCAGCGCGTCCGCCTCGACCACGCCGGTGCCGGCGCCCGCGACGTCGTACTCGTCCGGGCCGAGCAGGCCCGGGTGCTCGGCGGTCTCGCCGCCGACCAGGGCGCAGCCGGCCAGCGCGCAGCCCTCGGCGATGCCCTTGACGATCGCGGCGACCCGCTCCGGCACGACCTTGCCGACGCAGATGTAGTCGGTCATGAACAGCGGCTCGGCGCCGCACACCACCAGGTCGTCGACGACCATGCCGACCAGGTCGTGGCCGATGGTGTCGTGCTTGTCCATGGCGGCCGCGATGGCCACCTTGGTCCCCACGCCGTCGGTGGCCGAAGCCAGCAGCGGCCGCTCGTAGCGCTTGAAGGCGGACGCGTCGAAGAGGCCGGCGAAGCCGCCGAGACCGCCGACCACCTCGGGGCGGTTCGCCTTCTTCACCCACTGCTTCATGAGCTCGACGGCGCGGTCGCCCGCCTCGATGTCGACGCCGGCTGCGGCGTAGGTGGCGCCGTTCTGGTTGCTGGTCACTACGGTGCGGCCCTCTCGGGTCTGGTGGGGGCTGGAACAGCGGTGGGGCGGGCGGTGGGGGGGGCGCCCCCCGGGTGCCTCTTAGGCGGGGGCGGCGCCAGGGGGCCCGCGCCCCCCCCCGCCGGGCGGGCAGCGACCC
>NZ_JBHWIJ010000290.1:1354-5655 GCF_042732255.1 Kitasatospora sp. NPDC059803
TAATTTGGGGCGCGGCAGTGTGTGTGTGGGGGGTGTGTTTAGCGGGGGGGCCCCCGTTTTCGGTGCCCCCCCGGGTTTTTGTGTGGCGGGGGGCCCCCGGCGGCCCCCCCCGCCCGCCCCGCCGAGCAGCGACTGGACGCCGTCCAGGTCGCTGCCGCTGGTCGGCTTGCCGCGCACGGCCGGCGGCTGCTGGCTGCCCTTGATCTCGGCCTCCAGCAGGAGCTTGCCGAGCAGTGCCGGGTCCGGCAGCTCCATCGGGTACTCGCCGTCGAAGCAGGCCCGGCAGAGCCTGTCCTTGGGCTGCTTGGTGGCCTCGATCATGCCGTCGATCGAGATGTAGGAGAGCGAGTCCGCGCCGAGGGTGCGGCCGATCTCCTCGACGGTCATCCCGTTGGCGATCAGCTCCGCGCGGGTGGCGAAGTCGATGCCGAAGAAGCACGGCCACTTCACCGGCGGCGAGGAGATCCGGATGTGCACCTCGGCGGCGCCGGCCTCGCGCAGCATCCGCACCAGCGCGCGCTGGGTGTTGCCGCGGACGATCGAGTCGTCGACGACCACCAGGCGCTTGCCCGCGATGACCTCGCGCAGCGGGTTGAGCTTGAGCCGGATGCCGAGCTGACGGATGGTCTGGCTGGGCTGGATGAAGGTGCGGCCCACGTAGGCGTTCTTCACCAGACCGGAGCCGTACGGGATGCCGCTGGCCTCGGCGTAGCCGATCGCGGCGGGGGTGCCGGACTCCGGCGTCGCTATCACCAGGTCGGCCTCGGCGGGCGCCTCCTTCGCCAGGCGGCGGCCCATCTCCACGCGGGAGAGGTGCACGTTGCGCCCGGCGATGCTGGTGTCGGGGCGGGCCAGGTAGACGTACTCGAACACGCAGCCCTTGGGCTTCGCCTCGGCGAAGCGGGAGCTGCGCATGCCGTTCTCGTCGACGGCGATCAGCTCGCCGGGCTCGACCTCGCGGATGAACGAGGCGCCGCAGATGTCCAGCGCCGCCGTCTCGGAGGCGACGACCCAGCCGCGCTCCAGCCGGCCGAGCACCAGCGGGCGGATGCCCTGCGGGTCGCGGGCGGCGTAGAGGGTGTGCTCGTCCATGAAGACGAGCGAGAACGCGCCCTTGACCTTGGGCAGCACGACCTTGGCCGTCTCCTCGATGGAGAGGTCCGGGTGGCCGGCGAGCAGCGCGGTCACCAGGTCGGTGTCGTTGGTCGCGGCGCTCCGCCCGGAGCGGGAGACGTGCTCCTCACCGGGCAGTTCGGCGACCATCTCCGCCAGTTCGGCGGTGTTCACCAGGTTTCCGTTGTGCCCGAGGGCCAGCGAACCGTGCACGGTCGCGCGGAAGGTCGGCTGGGCGTTCTCCCAGACCGAGGACCCGGTGGTCGAGTAGCGGGCGTGTCCGACGGCGATATGCCCGTGCAACGACCCCAGGGAGGCCTCGTCGAAGACCTGGGAGACAAGCCCCATGTCCTTGAAGACGAGAATCTGGGAGCCGTTGCTCACTGCGATGCCCGCGGATTCCTGACCGCGGTGCTGCAGGGCGTAAAGGCCGAAGAACGTGAGCTTGGCGACCTCCTCGCCGGGAGCCCAGACACCGAAGACGCCGCAAGCGTCCTGGGGGCCTTTCTCACCGGGAAGAAGATCGTGGTTGAGTCTTCCGTCACCACGTGGCACGTCTTCGAGTCTAGGGCAGCGGGCACCGGCTTCCGGAACCCGGGCGGCCGGGATTGTCTGGCGATCGGCCGGTAACGCGCGTAGACAAAACCCCTTACCAGGTGGGGATTTCGGGTGGGGGGAATTCCGGCCGGAGGCGGTTGGCCTTGTGGTTCGCGCCTGTTGGGGCGTTCCGTGTGCGGAGAGCCGGGAGTCGGGGCGGCCGCGAAAGTGAGCCTGCTCACCCGGGGTTCACCCCGGCGTCACGCGGCGGGCAGCAACAGGCCCCAGGCGCCCGGGTGGACCGTCCAGGTGCGGGCGCGGACCGGACCGACGGGGTGGCCGTCCGCCTCGTAGCCGAAGCCGCGCCCGACCACCGAGACGCTCTCCGCCCGGGCGCGCACCAGGGCGCCGGGCGCGCGGATCACCACCTCCAGCACGCCCGCGCCGTCCGCCTCGACGCCCGGCAGGGTCAGCTGGACCAGCCGCACCGGCCGGTGCACGTCGGCGAGCAGCCGGCCGTCGGCCTCGACCCGGACCCGGGGATTGTGCTCGGCGCAGGACCGGCCGTCCGCCGTGAGTGCGTTCGCCTGCTCGGCCGCAGCCAGTTTCGCCCATAGCGAACGCCAACCACCCGTACGGCCGGCCGGTCGCCGCGTCCCGGCACCGGTGATCCGCACCCCTCCCAGCGCCACCCCGCCGCCGTCGTCCACCAGCAGGTCGAGCTTGCGCGCCGCACCCGACAGCACCGCCCGCGCGGCCCGGACCGGCTCGCCCGGCACCCCGAGCGCGCGGGCCGCGGCCAGCTCCTCCGACCGGCCGACCGGAACCATGCCCACCGGATCCGCGCCCAGCTCACGCTGGCGGTACAGGGCTTGGAGCACCCGCTGCAACGCCAGGTCGGAACCGATCACTACCGGTCGCCTCCGACCCCGGTGCGAAAGCACGCGGTCGAGTTCGGACGGGCTCTCCGGATAGACCACCTTGACGTCCGCGCCTCCGCAGAGCACGTCCTTCGCGATCCGCACCGACTCGCCGTCGGTGTGCCGGGCCGCCGGGTCGAGGAGCAGCAGGAGCGGCTCGGGGCCGCCGGTTGCGGGCGTGGACAGGGACGACACGACCGGTCCTTCCTCAGGTAATCTCTCGGTGCAAGAGCCCCTTGCGCTACTGCGCCAGGGGCTTCGTCTATCTCGGGGCAGACTGCGGCCTACGCAGGATGCCCCAACCGGAAGGGGTGTACGCCTGTGCCGGCACTCGTGCTCGTTGGCGCTCAGTGGGGGGACGAGGGCAAGGGGAAGGCCACCGACCTCCTCGGCGGCTCCGTCGACTACGTCGTCCGCTACCAGGGCGGCAACAACGCCGGTCACACGGTGGTCATCGGCGACCAGAAGTACGCCCTGCACCTGCTCCCCTCCGGCATCCTCAGCCCTAACGTGACGCCGGTCATCGGCAACGGCGTCGTCATCGACCCGGGCGTGCTGCTCTCCGAGCTGAGCGGCCTCAACGACCGTGGCATCGACACCTCGAAGCTGCTGGTCTCGGGCAACGCCCACCTGATCACGCCGTACCACCGCACCCTGGACAAGGTCACCGAGCGCTTCCTCGGCAAGCGCCGGATCGGCACCACCGGCCGCGGCATCGGCCCGACCTACGCGGACAAGATCAACCGCGTCGGCATCCGGGTCCAGGACCTGTTCGACGAGTCGATCCTGCGCCAGAAGATCGAGGCGGCGCTGCACGACAAGAACCAGATCCTGGTCAAGCTGTACAACCGCCGCGCCATCCCGGCCGAGCTGGTCGTCGAGGAGTACCTCGGCTACGCGGACAAGATCAAGCCCTTCCTCGCCGACACCACCCTCGTCCTGGACCAGGCGCTCAAGGCGAACAAGGTCGTCCTGCTGGAGGGCGGCCAGGGCACCCTGCTCGACGTCGACCACGGCACGTACCCCTTCGTGACCTCGTCGAACCCGACCTCGGGCGGCGCCTGCACCGGCGCCGGCATCGGCCCGACCAAGATCGACCGGGTCATCGGCATCCTGAAGGCGTACACCACCCGCGTCGGCTCGGGCCCGTTCCCGACCGAGCTGCTGGACGAGGACGGCGAGGCGCTGCGCCGCATCGGCGGCGAGCGCGGTGTCACCACCGGCCGTGACCGTCGCTGCGGCTGGTTCGACGCGGTCATCGCGCGCTACGCGACCCGGGTCAACGGCCTCACCGACTTCTTCCTCACCAAGCTCGACGTGCTCACCGGCTGGGAGCAGATCCCGGTCTGCGTCGCGTACGAGATCGACGGCAAGCGGGTCGAGGAACTCCCGTACAACCAGTCCGACTTCCACCACGCCAAGCCGATCTACGAGACGCTGCCGGGCTGGACCGAGGACATCAGCAAGGCGAAGACCTTCGCCGAGCTGCCGAAGAACGCGCAGGCGTACGTGAAGGCGCTGGAGGAGATGTCCGGCGCGCCGATCTCCGCCATCGGCGTCGGCCCGGGCCGCGACGAGACGATCCAGATCAACTCGTTCATCTGATCCTGATCCGGTCGAGGGGGGGGGGGGGGGCCGAGCCCCCCCCCCCCCCCAGAGAACACACCCCCGCAAATTAAAAAAAAAAAAAAAAAAAAAAAAAAAAAAAAAAAGAGAGGGAGAGAGAAACAC
>NZ_JBHWIJ010000290.1:5665-10300 GCF_042732255.1 Kitasatospora sp. NPDC059803
CCCTCCGGGGGGGCGCGCGGGCCCCCGCCTCCACCTACAACATAATGTCTATATGTATATCGACCGCGTGCGCGGGCCCGGGCGTCACCCCCCCCCCGCCCCCCTTCACTTTGCCCGCTCCGTCAATTTTGCACTAGCGCAGAAGTCCATTGCATCTAGTGCAGCGTGGCGCTACCTTTCCGGCATGACCGCACAGCCGCCCACACCCGTCACCCTCACCGGCCGCCACATCCGCCTGGAACCCCTCGGCCGCCACCACCTGCCCGACCTGTGGGCCGGCGTCGGCCCCGACCCGGAGGTCTGGCGCTGGATCCCCTCCCTCCCGCCCGCCACCGAGGAGGAACTCGGCGCGATCATCGACGCCCGGCTCGCCGAGGTGGCGGCCGGATCGGCGGTGAAGTTCGCCGTGATCGACCTCCCCAGCGGCCGGGCCGTCGGCGTCACCGGCTACTACGACTTCAGGGCCGTCGACGAGGTCGTCGAGATCGGCGGCACCTGGTACGACCGCTCGGTCTGGCGCACACCCGTCAACACCGAGGCCAAACTGCTGCTGCTCTCCCACGCCTTCGACGACCTGGGCATGGGCCGGGTCTACTGGAAGACGGACGCGCTCAACGAGCGCTCCCGCAACGCGATCCTGCGCCTCGGCGCCCAGTACGAGGGCGTCCACCGCCGCGAGAAGCGGCGCGACACCGGCGTGTGGCGCGACACCGCCTACTTCTCGATGCTCGCCGACGAGTGGCCCGTCGCCCGGATCCGCCTCGTCGAGCGCCTTTCGCGCGGTGCCGAACCCTCCGTGCGCCCCCGTTCCTGAACGGCCGCCCGGGAGTTGTCCAGGGTGCCAGGCAGGAACCGGAATGGGAGAAGGCAACCGATGACCCAGCAGTGGCAGAAGTCCACCAGCAGCACCCGGGACGGCAGTGACTCCGTGGAGGTGTCCGTCAACGAACGGGGGCTGATCGAGGTCCGCGAATCCGAGAGCCCCGACGCGATCATCGTCACCACCCCGCAGAAGTTCGCGCTCTGGATCGAGGGCGTGAAGCGCGGCGAATTCGACCACTTCGGCGACGGCTGACCGCGCCCTCCGGTGGCCCCCCTCCCGGCGGGGGGCCACCGCTGCCGCGCGCTATTTCTTCTCGACGGCGGCGGAGGAATGACGGACGACGAACTCGCGTTTTGCGGAACGCGGTTCGCGGGGTTGGGCGTTGACCAGCCAGACCAGCCAGCCGACGAATAGGACGGCGAGCAGGAGGGCGGACAAACCGGCGACGAGCAGGCCGTTCACCGGGTAGCGGGAATGCGGTGGGCGGGGGCGAGAAGCAGCGGAAGCGGCATGACAGTCTCCGGTCGGTGATGTCGAGCGTGCCGACCATGCATCTGGTGTGTATTTACGGCTGATTGGCGGCTGTTTAGGCCACAACAAGTCAGTGACTGACGCGGGATCGACCATAGGGTCGAGGTGCAAGACTTGCTACCGAGCGGGAGAACGTTCACTCCATCGTGGGGTATCCCCCATTTCAGTAGCTAGGGCCGGGTAAGCACGGCACACTTCACCGGAAGCATCGACCCGAGCCGCGATCCGGAGAAGAGAGTCATGCCACCCCGCTTGTCGCCGACCGTGCGTCAGCAGCGCCTTGGCATCGAGCTGCGCAAGATGCGCGAACGCGTGGGCGTGACGCCCAAGAGCCTGGCCGCCACCCTGGGCACCGACCTGCCCAAGATCTCGCAGATGGAGAACGGGAAGTCCGGCATCAGCGCCGAACGGCTCCGGCTCTGGGCCCGCACCTGCCACTGCTCCGACGGCCCCTACCTCGACGCGCTGCTCGCGATGACACAGGACCGGCGCAAGTACTGGTGGGACGGCTACCGCGGCAGGCTGCCCGGCGGACTCATCGACATCGCGGAAATGGAACACCACGCCGAGTCGCTGGCCATCCTGCACACCACCTTCATCCCCGGACTGCTGCAGACCTCGGCGTACGCCTCCGCGGTGTTCGCCCGGGTCCGGCCGCCCATGCCCCAGCCGGACGCCGACGCCCGCACGGCATTCCGGATCCAGCGCCAGCGGCTGTTCACCGAACGCCCGAAGCCGTACGCCGCGTACATCCACGAATCCGCACTGCGCATGCAGTTCGGCGGGGCGGTGGTGCTGCGCGACCAGCTGCTCGGCGTGCTGGAGGATTCCGAGCGGCCCGGGGTGGAGATCCGGACCATCCCGTTCAGCGTCGACACCTTTCCTGGGTCCGGAGAGAGCCTCTACCTCGCCCGCGGGCCCGTTCCCGAGCTCGACACCGTGCAGATCGACCTCTCGAACGGGCCGAAGTTCGTGCACCTCGACACCGAACTGCAGACCTACCGACAGATCAAGGAGGAGACCGCCGCGGTCGCCCTCGGGCCGGCCGAGTCCCGGGACTTCATCCGGGCCTTACTGAAAGACTTCTCATGACTGAGTGGCGGAAGTCCTCGTCCAGCGGCGAGAGCAACGAGTGCGTCGAGATCAGAGCCGCCGACGGTCTGGTGGAGATCCGCGAGTCGGACCGCCCCGAGATCGTCGTCCGGACCACGCCGCGCAAGTGGGCCGCGTTCGTCCGCGGGGTGAAGGCCGGGGAGTTCGACCGGTACAGCGACTCCGTCGGGCCCTGAACCGCACCCGCACCCGAGCGGCACCGCACCCGAGCCGCACCCGTCCCCCAGCAGCACCGCCCTTGAACCGCACCCACCCCTGAACCGCACCGCCCTCCCGGCCCGGCGGCGGTAGGCTTGGCAGCCCACAGTGGACCCCTGCGCCTGGCACAGCACTCCGGGTGGGGTGCGCGTGCGGGAGAAATCGGAGCATCCGAGGATGGCTCGGCACCTGATCACCAGCGCCCTTCCGTACATCAACGGGATCAAGCACCTGGGCAACATGGTCGGGTCGATGCTCCCGGCGGACGTCTACTCCCGCTACCTGCGCCAGCGCGGCCACGAGGTGCTCTACATCTGCGCGACCGACGAGCACGGCACGCCCGCCGAACTGGCCGCGCAGGAGGCCGGGCTGCCCGTCGCCGAGTTCTGCGCCCAGGCGCACGACGCGCAGAAGGCGGTGTACGACGGCTTCGGGCTGTCCTTCGACCACTTCGGCCGCAGCTCCTCCCCGCAGAACCGCGAGATCACCCAGGAGATCGCCCGCGAACTCCAGCGCAACGGCTTCATCGAGGAGCGCGCGATCCGGCAGGTGTACTCCAACGCCGACGGCCGCTTCCTGCCGGACCGCTACATCGTCGGCACCTGCCCGCACTGCGGCTACGACAAGGCACGCGGCGACCAGTGCGAGAACTGCACCCGGGTGCTGGACCCGACCGACCTGCTGGAGCCGCGTTCGGCGATCAGCGGCAGCTCCGACCTGGAGGTCCGGGAGACCAGGCACCTGTTCCTGCTCCAGTCGGAGCTGACCGACGAGGTCGAACAGTGGATCGCCGCCCACGGCGACGACTGGCCGGTGCTGGCCTCCTCGATCGCCCGCAAGTGGCTCACCGAAGGCCTCCAGGACCGCGCGATCACCCGCGACCTGGAGTGGGGCGTCCCGGTGCCGGCCGACGTCTGGCCGGAGCTGGCGGCCGAGGGCAAGGTGTTCTACGTCTGGTTCGACGCCCCGATCGAGTACATCGGCGCCACCAAGGAGTGGACGGACGCGGCCCCGGCCGGGCAGGCCCGGGACTGGAAGTCCTGGTGGTACGAGGCCGACCACAGCGTCCGGTACACCGAGTTCATGGCCAAGGACAACGTCCCGTTCCACACCGTGATGTTCCCGGCCACGATCCTCGGCTCGCGCCGGCCGTGGAAGAAGGTCGACTACGTCAATGCCTTCAACTGGCTGACGTACTACGGCGGGAAGTTCTCCACCAGCCAGAAGCGCGGCATCTTCACCGACGTCGCCCTGGAACTGCTGCCGGCCGACTACTGGCGCTACTTCCTGATGGCGCACGCCCCCGAGTCGGACGACTCCAGCTTCACCTGGGACCTCTTCGCCTCCGTCGTCAACAAGGACCTCGCCGACACCCTCGGCAACTTCGTCAACCGGGTGCTCACCTTCAGCCGCAAGCGCTTCGGCGACGCCGTCCCGGCCGGCCACGCGCCCGGCGAGGCCGAACAGCGCCTCGGCGAGCAGATCGCCACCCTGCTGGCCGAGTACGAGGCCCAGTTGGACGCACTCAACTTCCGCAAGGCCGCGCAGGGGCTGCGCGCGCTGTGGAGCGCGGGCAACGCGTACCTGGACGAGAAGGCGCCCTGGCTCCAGGTGAAGACCGACCCGGACGCGGCGGCGCTGACCCTGCGCACCGCGATGAACCTGATCCAGCTGTACGCGGTGGTCTCCGAGCCGTTCATCCCGACCGCGGCGGCGGCGATGCGCGGCGCCTTCGCCCTGCCCGGGGACGCTCCGGCGGCCGGCCTGTCCTGGGTCGGCCCGGAGCAGGCGCGGGCACTGGACCTGGTGCCGGCCGGGACGGCGTTCACCGTGCCGCCGGTGCTGTTCGCCAAGATCACCGACGAGGACCTGGCCGCCTGGACCACCCGCTTCGGCGGCCAGGAGGGCTGAGCCCCGGGGGGGGGGGGGGGCGCCCCGCCCCGCCCCCCCCCCCCCGCCCCCCCACGCGG
>NZ_JBHWIJ010000290.1:10310-10876 GCF_042732255.1 Kitasatospora sp. NPDC059803
ATCAACCCCGCCGCGCCCGGGCCCGCCTGCACCACCCGTGCGGGGGGCCTGGGGGGCTCCGCCCGGGCGGCGGCCCGGGGGCCGGGGCCGCCCGCCACCTTCCCGACACCGGGGGGAATCTGACGCCACGTCACCGACGGTTCGTCCAGGTCATCGGCACCCCGCCGGACGGCACCGCACTGCCCCACTGACCGGCGTCGGCTCGCCGAGGCCCTGCCGTAACACGCCGGTACGCTTCCAGCCATGGATGTTGACCTGGTCACCGCCCTGCGGGCGATCGCCAACCCGACGCGCCTGCAACTGCTGGCATGGTTGCGCGAACCCGAACGCCACTTCCCCCTGGAGGAAGCGGTCGCCGACCCGCGCGAGGTCGGCGTCTGCGTCAGCCACATCCAGGCCAAGGCCGGCCTCGCCCAGTCCACCGTCTCCGCCTACCTCGCCGAACTCCAGCGCGCCGGCCTCGTCCGCGCCACCCGCATCGGCAAGTGGACCCACTACCGCCGCGACGAGGCCCGCATCGCCGCCCTCATCACCGCTCTCTGATACCAATATCCGAGCCCCACACA
>NZ_JBHWIJ010000291.1:0-3855 GCF_042732255.1 Kitasatospora sp. NPDC059803
TGCCAGACCTGGTCGCGCAGGAACGGCGGGTCGGTGAAGCGGATGCCGGTGGCGTCGCGCAGGGCGTTGGCGAAGGCGGGGGCGACCGGGTTGAACGGGCTCTCGCTCATCGACTTGGCGCCGAGCGGGCCGATCGCGTCCGAGGTGGTCGAGAAGTGCACCTCGGTGCGCGGCACGTCGGCGTACGCGGGCAGGCGGTAGCGGCGGAAGGCGGCCGTGGTGACCTCGCCCCGGTCGTCCAGCAGCACCCGTTCGAACAGCGTCGCGCCGAGCGCCTGGGCGACCCCGCCCTCGACCTGCCCGCGGCACTGCATCGGGTTCATCACCCGCCCGGCGTCGGCGCCGTGCACGCTGCGCAGGATCCGGATCTCCCCGGTGCCCGGGTCGACGGCGAGGCGGAACCACTGCGAGTTGAACGCCACCGAGCGCGGCGAGCCGCCCCAGTGCCCGGTGCCGACGAGGTCGACGCCGCGTTCGCGCGCCGCCGCGTGCAGTTCCTTCAGCGGGATGCCGCGCCCGTCGCAGTCGACGGCCTCGGCGCCGAGCCGGACCAGGCTGCGCGGGGTCCGCGCGTACTCGGCGGCGAAGCCGGTCAGCCGTTCGGCGAGCGCGTTCGCGGCCCGCATCACCGCCTTGCCCGCGACCACCGTCCCCGCCGAGCCGAAGGCGCCGGTGTCGTGCCGGACGACGTCGGTGTCGGACTGCCGGATCGCGATCCGGTCGACGGTGGTGCCGAGCGCGCCCGCGGTGATCTGCTGGTGCACGGTGGTCGTGCCGTTGCCGAACTCGGCCGTCCCGACGGCGACGTCGTAGCTGCCGTCCTCCAGCAGGGCGACGGCGGCGTCGGCGAAGTGCCCGCCGGGCGGGCCGGTGGCGATCATCGCCATGGCGAAGCCCTGCCCGACCAGCCAGCCCTCGGGGGCGTCCGCCGCGCTGCGGTCGTTCGCGAGCGCGTCGCGGACGACTTGCAGGCACTGGTCGAGGCCGTAGCTGGCGATGTGCAGGTCCTCCTCCTCGCCGCCGGGGCTGAGCAGGTGCTCGCCGGGGCCGATGACGTTGCGCTCGCGGAACTCCAGCGGGTCGATGCCCAGCCGGCGGGCCAGTTCGTCCATCGCCGACTCCACCGCGAAGGTCACCTGCCCGAGCCCGTAGCCCCGGAAGGCGCCGGCCGGCACGCAGTTGGTGTACACCGAGTACGCCTCGACCTTCTTGTGCGGCACCCGGTAGACGCCCATCGACTCGCCGACGCTGTGGAACATCACCGCCGGGCCGTGGTTGCCGTACGCGCCGGTGTTGGACACCACCCGGAAGCTGAGTGCCGTGAGCGTGCCGTCCGCCTTCGCGCCCGCCTTGACGGTGATCGTGAACGGGTGCCGGGTGGTGGCGCCGTAGAACTGCTCGGCCCGGGTGAACTCCAGCTTCACCGGCCGGCGCAGCCGCAGCGCCGCCAGCACCGCGATGTCCTCGGTCAGCATCTCCTGCTTGCCTCCGAAGCCGCCGCCGACCCGGCCCGCCACCACCCGGACCTCCTCCTCCGGCAGGTCGAACAGGGCGCAGAGCGCGCGCCGGGTGAGGAACGGCACCTGGGTGCTGGAGCGCACCACCAGCCGCTCGCCGGCGCCGTCCTCCCGCTCCTCGAAGGAGACGACGCAGCCGTGCGTCTCCAGGCTGGCGTGCTGCACCCGCTGGGTGCGGAAGGTCTCCTGGTAGACCGCGTCGGCCTCGGCGAAGCCCTGCTCCACGCTGCCGATCTCGCCGTGCACCTCGCCGCACACGTTGTGCTCCGGCCGGGCGATCCGGGCCTGCGGCCCCTTGGCGTGCAGGACCGGCGCGCCGGGCGCCATCGCCTCCTCCGGGTCCAGCACGTACGGGAGTTGCTCGTACTCGACGGCGATCCGGCGGCAGCCCTCCTCGGCGGCGGCCTCGCTGTCGGCGACGACTGCGGCGACCCGCTGGCCGACGAAGCGGACGACGTCGTCCAGCAGCCGGGTGTCGTCCGGGTCCTCGGTCGGGTGCTCGTGCCGGGCCGAGGAGTACAGCCGCTCGGGCGCGTCGTGGTGGGTGAACACCGCGTGCACGCCGGGCACGCGCAGCGCGGCCGCGGTGTCGATGGCGACGATCCGGGCGTGCGGGTGCGGGGAGCGCAGCAGCTTCAGGTGCAGCAGCCCCGGCACCTCCACGTCGAAGGTGTAGCGGGCGGTGCCGGTGACGACCTGCGGCCCGGCGGGCGCGCCGAGGCTGCGGCCGACGGCGCGGCCGGCCTCGGGCTCCTCGGTGTGCCGGACACCGCGGATCGCGTCCTCGATCGCCCGGTAGCCGGTGCAGCGGCACAGGTTGCCCTTCAACGACCTGGGGAGGTCGGTGAGTTGCTCCTCATCGAGGGCACTGGCGGTCATCAGGAAGCCGGCCGTGCAGAAGCCGCACTGGAAGCCCTGGGCGTCCAGGAACCGCTGCTGCATCGGGTGCAGTTCGCCGTCCTTGGCCAGGCCCTCCACCGTGGTGACGCACCGCCCCTCGGCGCGCGCCGCCGGGTAGAGGCAGCTGTGCACCGGGGTGCCGTCCACCTGCACGGTGCAGGCGCCGCAGTCGCCGGCGTCGCAGCCCTTCTTCACCCCGAACCAGCCGCGCTCGCGCAGGTAGGTGCGCAGGCACTGGCCCGGGCGGGGTTCGGCGTCGAAGTCCCGTTCGTTGACGCGGATCGAGAAGCTCATGCGGCGGCCTCCTCGGCCAGGCCCGGCCCGGTCGAGTCCGGTTCAGCCAGGTCCGGTCCAGCCAGGCCCGGCCCGGCCGTACTCGGCGAGGCCGGCCGGGCGGGGTCCAGTTCGCGGCGGATCTGCTCGGCGAACCGGAAGGTCAGGTGCCGCCGCCAGGCGGGCAGTCCGTGGATGTCGTCGACGTACTCCTCGGGCCGGATGCCGTCTCGGACCGCCTCCTCGACGGCGGCCGCGTTCGGCCCCGGCGGGAACCAGAGCCGGATCGGGCGGACGGTGGCGGCGGTGACGGTGATGGTCAGCGAACCGTCCACCGGGTCGAGGGTGCCGATCAGCAGCGCGCCGGAGCGGCCCAACCCGTACAGCGAGGCCTGGCGGAACGCCGTCCGGGCCGCCAGCGCCCGGCCCGGCAGGGTGATCGAGCGCAGCAGCTCACCCTGCCGCAGGTCCTTGACACCGGCGCCGGTGACGAACTCCGCTACCGGGACGCGGCGTTGCTCCCCCGACGGGGCCCGCAGCAGGCAGACCCCGTCCAGGGCGGCGGTCAGCGAGATCATCGGACCGGCGGGCAGGCCGTTGCACAGGTTGCCGCCGACGGTGGCCATGTTCCAGATCTTCCAGGAGGCCAGGAACGCCCGGCAGCACTGCTCGAACAGCGGCGCCGCCGTCCAGGCGGCGGGCTTGGGGTGGCGGGAGAGCTGGGCGACCGTGCAGGTCGCGGCGATCTCCAGGCCGCCGTCCGGGGTCGGGGTGAGCGGCTCCCAGCCCATCCGGCCGAGGTCGATCAGCCGGCGGATGTGCGGCTGCGGCTCGGAGAACAGGTACGTCCCGCCGCCGAGCCAGGCGTCCCCGGGCCGCCAGGTGCCGCCCCGGCGGGCGTCGCACAGCTCGGCCACCGTGTTCAGATCCATGTCGCTCCATCGCCCCTGGCCGGTCCCGTTCCTTCGGTACGGCGATTGAAGCGGCGGCGACCGGTCGGGCACGAGTGGGCCCGCACACCAGCCGCACCCGGCCCCACCTGGTCGATCCTCCAACGGCGGGCCCTCGCACCGGCCCCCCCACTAGGCCCCGGGGGGGAGTGTGGGGGGGGGGGGGGGGGTGTGGTGGCCACGGCACCGGTGTTGACCCCCCCGGCCCCGCCGCG
>NZ_JBHWIJ010000291.1:3865-10870 GCF_042732255.1 Kitasatospora sp. NPDC059803
TCGCGTGGGGGCCCCAAACCCCGCCGCACCGGGCCCCCGCTGTGCTAACCTCAACCGGCGGGCCAGCGCACCGGCGCCACATTCTACTTGGGTGTCGAAGTTGGCGTGAGGGCCGGGCTATGCTGTCCCGAAGTCCGAGGATGACCCCCCCTTGCCCCGTCGACGAACGCACCAGCATGGCGCGCCCGACCGGAAGGAGGCGAGACGCATGGACAGCAGCAGTGCGGGCCGCACCACCCGCCCCCACCCCCGCATGCCCCGGTCCGCCTCCGGCAGACGGTGAGCACGGTCGAGACGGTGAACACACCCGTCGCGCACGCTTTCTGACGCGACGTCAAGTTTTCCTGACGCCACGTCACCCACGTCGGCCCTGCCGCCACCGCCGTCCACGGCCCCTTCACCCGCCCCGGTCTTCCCCGCCGAGGAGAGGTATCCCATGACGACGTCCCGGCCCTACCCGCGCCCCGCCGAAGCCGCGGTGCTGCTCACCGTCCTCGCCCTCCTCGTCGCCGAGGAACTCGCCCTCGGCCTGGCCGAGGAGGAGGACCGCCCGGTCATCAACGCCATCCTGATCGGCGCCTCCGGCTCCGGCCTCCTGGCGGTCGGCGCGGTGCTGCTCGGGCGCTGGCTCGACACCCGCCGCCCGCTCCCGTTACCCCCGCCCGGCCCCAACGGCCGCGAGTACAGCGCCCGCGCCCTCGAAGACTTCCCGATGGACGCCGTGCGCCCGCTCCTGCTCGCCCACCAGGCCCCGCAGCTGGGCCAGTTGTACTCCGCCTGGATGCTCGCCCGGGCCGGCCGCCCGGCCCCGTGGATCGCCCGCCGACTCGGCATCCCGCTCGACGCCGCCCACCTCCTCGTCGACGCCGCCCGCACCCGCCACGACTGAGCCGGCGGCGTCAGCGGCGCCGGCCGGGCGCCCCCGCGCCCGCCTGCGCCAGCAGGAACGGCACCAGGCCGCGCTCCGCCAGCGCCGACCGCCAGGCGTCCCGCGCCAGCCCCAGCTCCCCCAGGACGCCGGCCTCCCCGCCGGACTCCGCCGACCTCGACCGCGAGGCCGCGCCCACCAGCCCCAGTCCGCCCACCAGCAGGCTCACCGCGGCCACCCCGGCCGCCACCCACCCGGCGCCCACCAGCGCGTGCCCCAGCACCTCGGCGTCGTCCGCCAGCCCCAGCGCGTACCCGAGCAGCAGGAGGATCGCGGCCGCCACCCCGGCGATGATCGGCACGATCACCCCCAGCACCCCCCACCACCCGGACACCCGCTGCCGCCCCGGCTCGTCCACCGGCAGCCGCGCCACCGCGTCCTGGTCCGCCCGCAGCGCCGCGTACCGCTCGTACTCGGGCGCCGCCGCCGCCAGCACGAACTCCGCGTTCTCCCGGGCGCACCGCCGCAACCGCTCCACCCCCGGCCCCTCGTCCCCCACCGCCCGCAGGGCCGCCCGCACCTGCGACCCGGCCAGCGCCCTCCCCAGCTCCGTCTCGAAATCGGCCCGATCCTGCTGCGGCAGTCGAAGCGGCCTGTCCATGCCGTGCCCCCGTTCACTGTTCTCCATGTTCTACAGAACTGTAGAACATGGCAGCGGATAGCAGCAGCCCCGTTCACCTGTGGGCTTGCGATTCAGGAGCAGCCGCACCCGGCGCCCACGCGGCCGACGGACCGGTCGACTCAGGACACCGTCAGGATCCCCCGCATGAAGTGGTGGAGGGTGCACAGGTACGAGGAGGCGCCCGGCCGGGCCGGCGCGGTGAAGGTCGCGGACGCGCCCGGCGCGATGGTGCCGGTGTCGAAACTGCGGTCCTGGGCGGTGAGGGTGTGGTCGACGGTGTCGGCGTTGCGGACCGTGACGACGGCGCCCGGGCGGACGGTGAAGTTCGCCGGCTCGAACACGAAGTCCCTGATGGCCACCGCCCCCGGGGCGGGAGCGGTGGCCGAGGACGGCGAGGCGGCCGGGGCAGCCGGAGTCGCCGGGGTCGCCGAAACGGACCCGGTCGGCCCCGGGCCTGAAGCCGAGCCCGAATCCGGGCCTGCGTCCTGGCCTGCGTCCGGGCCGCCCACGCTGACGGAGCAGGCGGCGAGGGCGGTGCCGAGGAGCACGGCGGCCACGGCCCGGGCCCGCGACCGCATCAGGAACTGAAGAGCGGGACCCGCCGGGCATCCGAGGACGCGGGCGGGGTGGCGCCGAGGTCGGAGACCGTGGCGATCAGGACGGCGTCCGCGCCCGGGATCCAGTTGACCGTCTTGGACTGGACGACGAGCTGCCGCTGCCGCGCCGTCCCGTCGCAGATCACGTCCGCCTCGGCCGTCCGGCTGGAGCCGAAGGCCGTCGAGGAGGTGTCCTCCGGGTCCCGCTGCTCGACCGAGACGGTGAGCGACCGGGCCTCCTCCGCGACCCCGCAGACGTACTCGACGTCGACCCGGACCCGGCCGGGGACCTTCGAGTCGATCCGGGCCTCACCGAGAGTGACGCCCGTGGGGGCCGCGTCCCCGTCCCGCACCCGGGCCGGAGCGGCCGCCGAAGCCGCGGCCGGCGCCGGGTCGGCGGCCAGGGCCGGTACCGTGAGCCCGCCGAGAGCCGTGGTGAGGGCCGTCACAATGATCCACCGCTGCACTGCCAACCTCCCATAACTGAAACCGTGTTGCGGCCGACGCTAACCGCCCCGCCAGTGGCCCGCGCGCCGGGGCGGGCACCCGTCGCACGGACAGCCCAGCCACGACGGCGACCCGCCGCCCGACGGCCCAGCGGCGGCGGTGACCCGGCATCGCCAACGGCCCAACCCGCCGCCCGACCGCCCGTCACACCGGACCGGACCGCCGCGACGACCCTCCGTCACCACCCGCCCCGCATGGACCAGCGCCCGCTCGGCCGCCCTCCCCAGGGCCGCCTGAACGGACGAAGGGCCCGCCGCGCGGTACGCGCGACGGGCCCGGGGTGGCGCAGTGTTCGGGGTTCAGGCCACGGCGAGCTCAGGACACGGCGAGCCCAGGACACGGCGAGCTCACGGCACCGCGAGCTCACGGCACGGCGAACTCAGGGCACGCTCAGGACGCGGCGAGCCAGGCGGCCGGGCCGCCGACCTGGGCCCAGTTGGTGCCGCCCAGCCACTTGAAGACGCCGCTGCGGTCCGGGCTGAGCCCGTACACGGTGCCGGCGCCGTCGATGCTGAACTCCGCGCCGGGGCCGCCGATCCGCGACCAGCTGTTGGGCGCCCCGCCGTAGCGGAAGACGTCACCGCTGGTCGGGTCGGTGGCCAGCAGGGTGCGGCCGCCGCCGGCCACGATGCTGCCGGCCGGACCACCGGCCTGGGTCCAGGTGGCGCCGCCCTGCCACTGGAACACGCCACCGCGGTCCGGGGTGAGCCCGTACACACCGCCCGCGTCGTCGACGGCGAACTGGGCGCCGGGGCCGCCGATCCGCGACCAGCTGTTGGGCGCCCCGCCGTAGCGGAAGACGTCACCGCTGGTGGGGTTGGTGGCGATCAGGGTGTTGCCGCCGGCGACGATGCTGCCGGCCGGACCCCCGATCTGGGTCCAGGTGGTACCGCCCTGCCACTGGTACACGCCGCTGCGGTCCGGGCTGAGCCCGAAGACGTGTCCGCCGCCGTCCACGGCGAACTGGGCACCCGGACCGCCGATCCTCGTCCAGTTGTCGGGGCTCCAGTTGTACGCGTAGAGGTCGCCGGTGGCCGGGCTGGTGGCGACCAGACCGCCACCGCCGGAGACGATGGTGGCGGCCGGGCCGCCGACCTGGGTCCAGGTGGCGCCGTTCCAGTTGAAGACGGCGCCGCGATCGGGGGCGAGCGCGAAGAGGGCGGTCGAGACCGCGATCGGGGCACTCGGCCGCGCGACGGACGCGGCCGAGCTCACCGGTGCGAGTGCGACGGCGGATGCGGTGGTGGCCTGGGCCGGGACCGCCAGCAGCGGGGCGGCTCCGAAGGCGAGCGCCAGGCCGGTGAGGAGGAGTTTGCGGGTCGTGGCACGGAGGTGCATCGCTTCCGACCTTCTGATGGTTTGGGAGTGCGAGTGGCACGTGCTGTTGATCCGAGCGGCTGATCCGAACCGCCTGCAATAGACATGGACATGCCATACGCCAGTCTTGCCTACTGCTCCACGGCCTGTCCTACGACGAACTGCGGATTGTCCGCCGCACCCGGGTGCGGTGCAAGGCACCCCCGGGCCCGCCGCGCCCTCCACGCGGCGGGCCCTGCAAGGACGCGAGGCGCTACCGGCGCCCGGCGCCGACCTCGGAGCCGGTGCGCTCGCCCTCGCCCTGGTCCTCGCCCTGGTCCTCGTTCCGGTCGTCGTTCCGGTCCCGGTCGCCCCAGCCGTCGCTGCGGTCGCGGTACAGGGTGAAGCGGTCGAAGAGCACCGGCGTCGGGAACGGGTTGGCCGCGGTGGCGGACGGGGAGTGGTAGTAGCTGACGGTGATGGTGGTGCGGCCGCCCGGCACCGGCCCGGGGTCGACGTCGAAGACCGCGACGCCGTACGGGAAGGCGGTGTCCGGGTCGGTGACCGCGGACCAGTGGGCCTTCTCCTTCGCGTCCGGGTCGGCCTTGAAGGTGAGCCGCTGGGTGCGCACGGAGGCCTGGCGGACGCCGTCCGCGTCGGCGGGCAGGTAGACGTCGTCGTGGCCGGCGGTGCCGCCGCCGCCGAGGATCAGGTGGACGGTGCCCTCCGAGGTGTCGATCCGGCGCAGGTCGTCGTCGGCGACGGCCGGGGTGAGCAGGCCGCCCGGCTCGGTGCCGCGGACGGGGTGGGTGCGCTCGTAGTCGTGGTCGTGCCCGGCCAGGACGAGGTCGACGGAGTAACGGTCGAGCAGCGGCAGCAGCTTCTCGCGGATGCCCATGTCGCCGCCGTGGCTGGCGGCCGAGGAGGACATCGCGAACTGGTGCAGGTTGACGACGACCCAGTCCACCGCGCGGCCGCGCCGGGCGCGCGCCAAGGTGCGTTCCAGCCAGCGGAGTTGGGCGCCCTCGCTGTAGTCGCTGATGTAGATGGACTGGCCGGTGGCCGGGTCGAGGCTGGCGTCGTCCTCGACGGCGATCTCGTTGCCGTCGAGGCTCACGAACAGCACCGAACCGACCTGGAAGCTGTACCAGTTGCCGCAGTAGTCGCGGGTGCCGTTGTCGGGCAGTTCGAAGCGCGTCAGGTAGGAGGCGTAGCCGAGGTCCCCGCCGCCGGCCTCGACCTCGTGATTGCCGGGCGCGGGCATCCAGGGCCGGCTGGCGGCCGACTTGGCGAGGTTGTTCATGAACGCGTTCCAGCACTGCGGCTGGCGCTGCGGGTTGTTGTTGGCGTACGCGAGGTCGCCGTTGAGCAGGTGGAACAGCGGCGCGAACTGCTCGACCTGGCGGACGGCGGCGGCGCCGTGGATCGAGGACTTGCTGAACACGTTGTCGCCGGTGCCGAGATCGCCGAAGCTGGTGAAACGGAACGCGGCCCGGCCGCGCGCGGGCGCGGTGCGGAAGGTGCCGCGCACCGGGCCGGAGCCGTCGTGCAGCACCTCGTAGACGTACGTGGTGTCGGGCCGCAGGCCGTCCAGGCGGACGTGGTGGGTGTACGTCTCGACCTTGTTGAGCCCGTCGACGTAGGTGCGGGTCTCGGCGTCCACGGTGTGGCCGGCGCCGCCGCGCGGGGTGCCGATCCGCACCCGGGGGCGGCGCACGGTGGCGGCCGTCGCCCAGGAGACGGTCATCTCGCGGGACGGCTCGTTGCCCCACTGGAGGTGGATCTGCTCCGGTCCGGGGGTGCCCGCCAGGGCCGGCTGCGTCCAGAGGAGGGTGGACGCGGGCAGCGCGGCCAGCGCACCGGCCGCGGTACCCGTCCGAAGGACCGTTCTGCGCGAGGGATGTGACACTGTCGCCTCCAAGGCTCCGGGAAACGCCCAGGAGAGTCCCAGCCGAACCGGGCGCCCGGGCCACCGGCGAAGGTTCTTCCGGCGAACGCCAGTTGAACGCCGGCTCGGATCGGGCGGCGATCAACCGTGACACCGGCCAGGCCGGTCACACCAGTTACGCCTGTCACGCCGGTTACGCCGGGAGGATTACCGATCCCTGACAGCCGGTCCGTCCACGCCCGATCCGCCGCCCCGCGCGGCTAGCGTCGGCGGCATGGAGATTCTGGTCACCGGCGGAGCCGGGTTCATCGGGTCGGCCGTGGTCCGCGCGCTGGTCGCGGCCGGGCACGGGGTGCGGGTGCTGGACGCACTGCTGCCCGCCGTCCACCCCCCGGGGCGGGCCCCCGAACTGCCCGGGGGCGTGGCCTTCGAGCAGGGGGACGTCCGGGACGCCGCCGCCGTGCAGCGGGCGCTGGCCGGGGTGGACGCGGTCTGCCACCAGGCGGCGATGGTCGGCCTCGGGCTGGACCTCGACGACGCCCCCGCCTACGCGGGCTGCAACGACCTCGGCACGGCCGTCCTGCTCGCCGCGATGGCCCGCAGCGGCGTCCGCCGCCTCGTCCTGGCCGGCTCGATGGTGGTGTACGGGGAGGGCCGCTACCGCTGCCCCGCGCACGGCGACGTCGCCCCGGGCCCGCGCCGCCCGGCCGACCTGGAGGCCGGGCGCTTCGAACCGCCCTGCCCGGCCTGCGGCCGCGCCCTGAGCCCCGGCCTGGTCGCCGAGGACGCCCCGGCCGACCCGCGCAGCGTGTACGCGGCCACCAAGCTCGCCCAGGAGCACCTGGCCTCCGTGTGGGCCCGGGCCTGCCAGGGCGCCGTCCTGACGCTCCGCTACCACAACGTGTACGGGCCGGACATGCCGCGCGACACCCCGTACGCGGGGGTCGCCTCGCTGTTCCGCTCGGCGCTGGCCCGGGGCGAGGCCCCCCGGGTGTTCGAGGACGGCGGCCAGCGCCGGGACTTCGTCCACGTCGAGGACGTCGCCGCGGCCAACCTCGCCGCGCTGGAGGCCCTTTGCCGCCCGCGCGCCGGGCAGCTCCCGCGCCAACAAAGTGGGCAGCGGCGAGGTCCGCACGCTAGGCGAGAGGGCCGGGGGGCGGGCGGGGGC
>NZ_JBHWIJ010000292.1:0-588 GCF_042732255.1 Kitasatospora sp. NPDC059803
CGCCGGGCCCGTGCACCCCGGCGATCCGCTCCAGCTCCCGGTCGGTCTCCCGGACGCCGAGCGAGGCCTCGGCGGCGGGCGGCGGCAGGTCGCGCAGGCCCGCCGGGCCGACGCCGGTACGCAGCCGCTGCGACTCGCCCGACAGCAGACCCACCGCCGCCGGGGCCTCGGCCGGGCCCAGTGCGCGCAGGCAGTCCGCGAGCAGCGCCGTCTTGGCCCGCCGTCCGGGCTCGGCGGCGACGGCACGGGACGTCTGGGCCAGGTGCCGCAGCCGCATGGCGCTCCTCGGGTGGTGCGTGGCCGGGCGTCCAGGATCGGCCACCCGACCGGCCGGCGCACGGCGGGGGGGCGCGTCCGTACCGCGCCGGAGTGGAGTGCGCGGGCGGCCGGTCTTGGCCGTGGTGGAGTTCGGCGCGGAGCCGATGGCCCGTCATGCTGGCGCCACACCGCGGCCCGGCGACCCCGGGGCCCGCCCGACCGAGGGAGACCGAGTTGACCACCACGACCCGCTGGAGCGGGGGGGGGGGCGGGGCGCCGGGCGACACCCCCCACCCCCCCCGACCACACAACAGGCTCTCGCGAGTGCCC
>NZ_JBHWIJ010000292.1:598-10854 GCF_042732255.1 Kitasatospora sp. NPDC059803
GGCGCTGTCGGGGCGGCCCCCCCGCGGCGCCCCGCCCCGCCGGGGCCCCCCCGCCGGTGCGCCCCCGCACACCCCCCCCCCGCGGCGGGGGGGGGGCGCGGCCCGCGCCCCCCCCCACTACCCCGCCTGGCGCGAACTCTTCCGTGGCTACTGCGCGTTCTACCGGGTGCCGATGCCGGAGGAGAAGGCCGAACTGGTCTGGTCCTGGCTCCACGACCCGGACCACGAACTGGAGGGCCTGCTGGTCCGCGACGGCGACGGCACGCCGGTCGGGCTCGCCCACTACCGCCCCTTCGCCCGCCCCCTGCACGGCGCCGTCGGCGGCTTCCTCGACGACCTGTTCGTCGCGCCCGAGGTGCGCGGCGGCGGAGCGGTGGACCAGCTGCTGGCCCGGCTGCGGGCGATCGCCGCCGAGCGCGGCTGGAACACCGTCCGCTGGATCACCGCCGACGACAACCACCGCGCCCGCAGCAAGTACGACCAGGTCGCCACCCGGACCATGTTCGTCACCTACGACATGGCCCCGGACGCCCCGTGACCCGCGTCCGGGCGGCCTGAGGGCGGGCCTCGGGAGCGGGCCCCGGGTGCGGTCGCGGCCGGGCCCGTGATCCTGGTGCCGGACATTCGTTCGGACTTTCTGTTATCGGCGCGCCGCCGGGCGGTCTCCCAGGTGTCGGCACCCGACCCGCCGACCCGGACAGAAAGCGTGGGCACGTGAACAGCGACGACAGGACGACCATCCTCCCGGCGATCGGTGCCGAGAGCGGTGCACGGAGCGGAGCTTCCGGCCGACCCGGCGGCCGCGCCGCGCGCCGGGCCGCCCAGCGGCACACGGAACGCCCCGGAGGCCGGGGCCGCCGGGCCCGACGGCGCGGCCCGGTCGGTCCGGTCGCCGCCGTCGCCGCCGCCGTGGCTGGCACCGGACTGCTCGCCGCCCTGGTCGGCGCCGGCTACGCGGCCTACGGCGGCAAGCAGGCCGACCGGGACACCACCGGCCAGGCGATGGCGGCGGACGCCGCCCTGATAGCCGCCGAGGCCGGCACCCACGATGGCATCCAGGTCCCCGGCGCCGGGGGAGCGGGCCCCGACGTCGCCGCGCCGTCGGTCACCCCGGCCACCTCGGCCGCCACCGACCCGGCGTCGGCTCCGGCCAGTGCTGCCGCGACCACTCCCGCCGCCCCGGCGTCCCCGACGGCCCCGGCGACCGCGAGGGCGACGCCGACCCCGACGGCCACCGGGAAGCCGGGCCCGAGCACGCCCGTGACCGCTCCCGCTCCCGCCAAGCCCACCGGCACCCCGGCCGCCGCGCAGCGCACCGGGGCCCCTACGAGCGCCTCGGTGCCCACCCCGGTCGGCGGCGGCGCCGCGCCCTCCTCCGCCCAGCAGGTCGTCGACCTGGTCAACGTCGAACGTGCCAAGGCCGGCTGCGGCCCGGTCAGCGCCGAGCCCCGGCTGGCCAGCGCCGCCCAGTCGCACAGCGACGACATGGCGGACCGCAACTACTTCGACCACGCCAGCCCCGACGGAGACCACGCCGACCACCGCATCGAGGCGACCGGCTACCGCTGGAGCACCTGGGGCGAGAACATCGCCCGCGGCCAGAAGGACCCGGCCGCGGTGATGGAGTCCTGGATGAACAGCCCCGGTCACCGTGCGAACATCCTGAACTGCGCGTTCAAGCAGCTCGGGGTCGGTGTGCGGACCGGTTCGGGCGGCCCCTGGTGGACCCAGGTCTTCGCGGCCCCGGCCTGACCGGCCCTCCGGCAGGGCCCGTTTTCCGATTCCGCGCAAATTGTTGTTATCTGATCACTCACCACAGGTCTCCGAGGAGGCAGCGGCGAACGGAACACGGCAAGACGGAGTGCGGACCATGAACGCTGACGTGCAGAACAGGACCGGGACCACCCTGGTACGCGCGGCCCAGGCGGGCGACCGGCAGGCCCAGGAGGCGCTGGTCGCCGCCTGGCTGCCGCTCGTCTACAACGTCGCCGGGCGCGCCCTGGACGGTCACGCCGATGTCGACGACGTCGCCCAGGAGACCATGATCCGCGCCCTGGACGGCCTGGACGGGCTGCGCGAGCCGGAGTCCTTCCGCTCCTGGCTGGTCGCCATCACCATGAACCAGATCCGTCGCCGCCACGCCGCCGGCCAGCAGCAGCCCACCGTCGGCGGCCTCGACGAGACCTGGGAACTCGCCGACCCCAGGGCCGACTTCACCGACCTCACCGTCCTGCGCCTCGGCCTCTCCGGCCAGCGCCGGGAAGTCGCCGAGGCCACCCGCTGGCTCGACCCCGACGACCGCGAGCTCCTCGCCCTCTGGTGGCTGGAGGCCAGCGGCGAACTCACCCGCGCCGAACTGGCCGAAGCCCTCGACCTGACCCCGCAGCACACCGCCGTCCGTGTGCAGCGGATGAAGAAGCAGCTCGAAGCCGGCCGGATCGTCGTCCGCGCCCTCGGCGCCTACCCCCGCTGCCCCGAACTCGCCGACGTCACCACCGGTTTCGACGGCACCCCCAACTCCGTGTGGCGCAAGCGCATCGCCCGCCACATCCGCGGCTGCGCCACCTGCGACCGGCTCGGCCGCGACCTCTTCCCCGCCGAAGGGCTGCTGGCCGGCCTCGCCCTGGTGCCGATCCCGCTCGGCTCGCCCGCGCTGCTGCACTTCCAGCACACCGCGGCCACCGTCGCCACCGCCGCCCCGACCGCCGCGAGCACCCATGGTGGTTGGGCCGGGACGGCCGCGCGCAAGGCCGTCCTGGCGAGCGGTGCGGTGGCGGTGGTGACCGTCACCACCCTCGCCCTGGTCTGGTCGCACCCCGCCGAAACCCCGCTGGAGGCGGCCCCCGAACCCACCACCCCGGCCGCCGCTCCCGCCGCCCCGGTGCCCACCGCGACCCCGGCCTCCGCCCCGGTCACGCTGGCGGCCACGCCCACGCCGACCCCCAGCGAGACGGCGACGGCCACGCCGTCACCCACCGCCACCCGGTCGGTGGCCCCGCCGCCGCCCAGCCCGGAGCGCCAACTCGTCGACCTCGTCAACGCCGAACGCGGCAAGGTGGGCTGCGCCCCCCTGCGGATCGACCCCCGACTGCACACGGCCGCCCAGAAGCACGCCGACGACATGGTCGCCCGCGGCTTCTTCGACCACGTCAACCCGGACGGTGTCCGCACCGACGCCCGGCTGACCGCCGTCGGCTACCGCTGGTCCCAGTGGGGCGAGAACCTCGACCGGGGCCCGACGTCCCCCGCCACGGTGGTCGCCCACTGGATGGACGGCGGCATCCACCAGACCAACATGCTGGACTGCGGCTTCAAGGACGTCGGCATCGGTCTGGCCACCGGCCCCGCCGGCGTCTACTGGACCCAGGACCTCGGCGCCCAGCTGCCCTGACGCCGCGCTGCTGCGAGCTATGCGGGGTTGACACCGACCAGTCCGTCGGCCGAGCCCGTCACGTACCCGGTCGCCTCCCCGACCACGCCGCCCGCGTCCCCGACCTGCCCCGGCAACGCGTCCGGCGCACTGGTCAGCGACCCGGACATTCCGTCCTGCCCCCCGACGGCACTGGCGTGCGCACTCGGTGCGGTGAGCGAGGCCACGAAACCCACGGCGAGCGAGGCGACGGCGAGCATGCTGCGCTTCTTCATGGCGGGTCCAACGACGATCCGCCGGGCGGGTTACGAGGGCGGCGGCGGATTCCCTCGTCCGTGGCCGTGCGGCCGGGGCCGTGGCACAGCCGCAGCCCGGTGACGGCCGGTCGGCCGAACGGCGGCGCCGCGGGCGCCGGACGGGCTGCCGGGCGCCGGGCCTTTTCCGGTGGCGGGAGGCGTGGGAGGGCGGTGGGATGGGGAGGGGTCGGGAATGATTCCGGCAAATCGGTTGAATCACCACACTTTCGGTCTCATCGACGTCGGTCTCATCGACCAGGACCCCCCACCGCGACACGAAGGGCACCCGATGCACGCAGCCGAGCTCACGCCAGCCGTCCTCGCCGAGCTGCGCCGCCCCCGGCGCTACCCGGCCGTCTCCGTTCTGCTGCCCACCCACCGCAGCGAGCCCGACAACACCCAGGATCCGGTCCGCCTGCGCAACCTCGTCGCCGAGGCGAAGAACCGGCTGCACGCCGACGAGGCGGTCAGCCGGGCCGACCGGCTGGACGTCGTCGAGCAGCTGGACCGCGCGCTCACCGAGGTCGACCTCGTGCACGCCGAGGACGGCCTGGTGATCTACGCCGCCCCCGGCGAGCACCAGGTGTGGTCCCTGCCGCGCCCGGTGCCCGCCCGGGTCGTGCTGTCCGAGACCTTCCTGACCCGCAACCTGGTCTCCGCCTACACCGCCGGTGCGCCCTACTGGGTGCTGACCGTCGCCGCCGACCGGGTCGCCCTGTTCAGCGGCAGCGGAGCGCACCTGGCCGAGCACACGAGTGCCGCCTTCCCGCTCGACCAGGTCCCGCCGGACTGGGACGTCGAGCGCAAGGAGCGGATCGGGGACGTACCGAGCACCTTCCGCGACGAGGAGACCCGCCGCTTCCTGCGTTCGGCTGACACCGCGCTGGCCGCCGTGCTGGAGGCCGACAATCGCCCGCTGTACGTGCTCGGCGAGGCCGCCGCGATCTCCCTGCTCGACGAGGTCGGCACCGCCGCCAAGCGCGCCACCGCCCAGGTCTCGCGCGGCGGCCTCGGCCATGCCGCCGCCGCCGCGGTGGCCGAGGCCGTCCGGTCCACGGTCGCCGAGCAGGGCAGCAAGGCCGTCACCGAGCTGCACGAGCGCCTCGACCAGGCCCAGGGTGTGAAGGGCCTGGCCGCCGGCATCGACGAGGTCTGGCAGACCGTCGCCGAGGGCCGCGCCGCGGTGGTCGCGGTGGAGGAGGACTACTGGCAGCCCGTCCGGGTGACCGACAACCACCTCGTCCCGGCGGCAGCCGGTGAGCCCGACGTCCGCGAGGACATGGTCGACGAGATCGTGGAGCGCGCCCTCGACACCGGCGCCAAGGTGCAGTTCGTCCCCACCGGCGAACTCGACGCCCGCGGCCACATCGCGGCCGTCCTGCGGTACTGAGCCGCCCGGTACTGACCCGCCCGGTGCGGGCCCGGCAACGGCCGCCGGGCCCGCACCGTCGTGTCACGGCCGCGTCAGGACCGGTGGAACGCCCGCCCGGCAGCACCCGAGGAGACCGACCAGACCCCGGGTATCAGCCCGCCGGTGATCGGCAGGACGTCCGCACCCCGCAGGGCCACCACGCCACCTTCGCCGTTCCGCCGCGCCGTCCACCGGTCGCAGCCCCCGGCACCTGCCCGTCGCCGCTCGCCACCCATGAGAGGACCCCCGTTCTCTGATCGTGCTCGGGACGCTAGCAGGAGCCACTGACACTGAACGCGGGGCGGCCAGCGCGGCCCGGACGGTCCTCAGCGGGTCGTGGTCGGCGAGGGACTGCTCCCCTCGGCGGCCCGGATCGAGTCCAGCACCTGCTGCACCTGCTGGATCGTCACGTGCGACGGCACCCGCATGCAGGCCGTCAGCTGGATCAGCACCAGCGTGCCGGTCCGGGCGACGGCCCGGTGGCCGATGAGTTCCCGGGTGCCGCCGAGCGTGAGGCATTCCTTGTCGAGCGCGATGTCGGAGGTGACGGCCGATGAGGTGGTGAACTTCCCGACCAGGTCCGGTTGGTCCACCAACCGGAGGGTGAGGAGGGCGCCGCCGACGGGCAACAGCGTGTCGCCCGGGCAGGCGATGCCCGCCGTCCGGCAGGGGGACACGGGGCCGATCGGCCCGTTGGCCAGGTAGCCGATGCCGTTCCGGGGGTCGCCGCTGAAGGTGCTCTGGCTGTACCAGCCGCTCGGCAGGTCGAGCGCCACGTTCGGGTACGACGGGAAGTGGACCTGGGACCTGGCCGTCGGCACCATGGTCGGTGTCGCGCTGGCGCCGGCGCCGGCCGTCGGAACGGGAGGCTCCCCGCCCGGCACCGTCTCGGCCCGTCCGGCCCCCACGCACGGCCCCGCCCCCACCCCCCGCACCCGCGTGGGCGCGATCGCGGGCGCGGCGGCCAGCGCCGCGGCGACCAGCCCGGCGGTCAGTCCGGCCCCGAGCCCGGCGGCCCGCCGTCGGCGTTGGGTGCCGATGGCGCGGGCGCGCACCCGTTCCATCCGGTCCTCGGGCGTGGCGAGCTCCGGTACGGCCTGGTGGAGCAGGATCCGCAGCTCGTCCTCGCCCTCACCGCCGTCCGGCCTCGGGTCGTCCGGGTCCAGCAGGTCAGTACCGATCACGAGGTCCCCCCGCCAGCAGCAGTTCCCGGGCCGGCAGCCGACCGCGCAGCGCGGCGAGCGCGCGGTGCGTCTGGCTCTTGACCGTGCCGGTGCTGCAGCCCAGGACCTCGGCGGTCTCCTCGACGCTGAGGTCCTCGAAGAAGCGCAGCACCACCACGGCCCGTTGGCGCGGCGGCAGGGCACGGACGGCCTGGGCGACCACCTCTCCGAGCACCACCCCTTCGTACGGGTCCGCGCTCGCCGGCGGCGGCTCCGGCAGTTCGCCGTGCGGCAGTTCGCCGGTCCAGCGGCGGCGCCACCAGGAGACGTTGCAGTTGACCAGCACCTTCCGCAGGTAGGCCTCGGGCCGGTCGATGGAGATCCGGTCCCATTTGGGCCAGACCTTGGCGAGCGCGGTCTGCAGCAGATCCTCGGCCTGGTGCGGGTCGCCGGTCAACAGCCAGGCCACCCGCAGCATCTTCGGGCCGCAGGCGGAGACGAACTCCTCGAAGTCCGGTGTGCCATCCCTCATCCCGCCGTCCCCGCCATGGTGTCCGTGCCGTCCCTGTCAGCCGTGGCGGCCTGCTGGGCCGCGATCGTGGTGTCCTACTCACAGCTGATGAACGTGCTGGACGGTGTTCCGGGTTGTCTTCCGGGCGCGGGGATTTTCGGCGGACCGGCGCGGGGAGGTTGGACGGCCCGCGAGCCGGCCGGGACTCGGCCGGGCGGCGGGCGGGCCGTGGGCACCACGATGGCCCCGTCGGGCCCGTCCGGCCAGAGGCGCTCACGGGGCGTCCGGGCGCACGATGCGGCGCGCCAGGGGCGTACGGGTGGGACGCAGGGGGCGGCGGACCACGGATCGGGCGGGCCACGGATCAGGCCGGACCGCGGATCAGGCCGGCCGGGCGACGGTGGGTCAGAGCGTCCCGGAGCCGTGCGGCGCCTCGGTGGGGACACCGCGGGCGGCGGCCGCCGGGTCCGAGGTCACCGGGGCGACCGTCCAGTCGGGGTGGCCGGGTACCGGCGGGGTGCGCAGCCCGTACAGCCAGTCGGTGAGGAAGCCGGAGAGGTCCTGGCCGGAGACCTCGGAGGCGGTGCGCAGGTAGTCCTGGGTGCTGGCGGTGCCGTACCGGTGCTCACGCAGGAAGGTGCGCTCGATCCGGTCGAAGGCCTCGGCGCCGACCCGCTCGCGCAGCGCGAACAGCACCAGCGCGCCGCCGGTGTAGCGCTGGCTGTCGAAGAGCTTGGCGGCGCTGGGAGCGGCGACCGGTCCGGAGTCGTGCCGCCACTGGTCGCCGAGGCGGTAGAGGGCCCGCATCCGGTCGACCAGGGTGGTGTGGCCCCAGGCGTCCGGCCAGCCGCGCTCGTAGCGGTAGACCAGGGCGTAGTAGTCGGCGTGCCCCTCGTTGAGCCACAGGTCCGCCCAGCTGGCGGGGGAGACGCTGTCGCCGAACCAGGAGTGCACCAGCTCGTGCATCTGGTGCGAGCCGATCGCGGACTCGGGCTGGCGCAGGAAGTTCGGCTTGTAGAGGGTGAGGGTCTGGGTCTCCAGGCCGGTGAAGCCGAACGCGGCCGGGTCGTCGGTGTCGGCCGGCAGGAGGCCGTAGGTCTCGAAGGGGAACGGCCCGAGGTGCTGCTCGGCCCAGGTCAGCTGGTCGGCGGTGAGCGCCAGGGCGGGTTCGAGGTCGGCGGCCCGGGCGGTCGGGACGACGTCGCGCAGCGGCAGGCCGTGCGGGCCGGTGCGCTCGCGGACGGTGTAGTCCCCGACGGAGACCTGCACCAGCTCGGTGGCCATCGGCTCGCGGGAGGCGTACCGCCGGGTGGTCCGGCCGTCGCCGAGCCGTTCGGTCTGCGCCAACTCCCCGTTGGCGACGCCCAGCAGGCGGTCGGGCGCGGTGACGGCGATGGTGAACCGGGCCTTGTCGCTGGGGTGGTCGTTGCACGGGAAGACGGTGTGCGCGCTGTCCGGCTGGCCGGCCACCGCGAAGCCGTCCGGGGTCGGGACCCAGCCGGTGTGCGGGAGCCTGGCGCGCGGGTCGGCGGTGTACTCGACGGTCAGCCGCGCGGTGGTGCCGCGGTGCAGGGGCCGGGCCGGGGTGATGGTCAGTTTCTCGTCGTGGGCGGCGAACTCCGCCGGGCGCCCGTCGACCCGGACGGCGCGTACGGTCAGGCCCAGCGCGTCCAGCTCCAGGCGCGCCAGGGTGCGGGACGGCCGGGCGGTGATCACCGCGGTCGCGTCGACGGTGCGGGTAGCGGCCCGGTAGTCGAAGGACAGGTCGTAGGCGAGGGCGTCGTACCCGCTGTTGCCGAGCGAGGGGAAGACCGGGTCGCCGAGGCCGTCCGCGGCGGTGGCGGCCCTGGCGCCGGCGGACAGCAGTGCCGCACTGAGCACGAGGGGGAGGACGAGGCCGAGACGGGGCCTGGACAGGGCGATCACCGCACTTCGGGAGTCGTGGCCCCGAGGGGCCTGGCGGCGGTACGTGCGCGACGCACCGGGCACGGACCCTAGCGGACCGGGGCGCCCGCCCGGCGCCGCCGCCCGGACGGCTGTCGACACGAGGCCATCCCCCGGACGGCCTACAGCGATGGCGGGGCCGCCGCGCGCTGACTAACGTTCGAAGTGCTTCGCCCCCTGACGGACGAGGCCACGGCCGTCGGAGAACCTGGCCAGGTCCGGCGGCCGTCCTTCATGCCCGGGTGCACCCCGTAGGCTGGCGGCCGAGACGACGCCCGCGTACCGGATGCCAGGAGCCGCCGTGACCAGCCCCGATTCGCACGTTCTGGTGATCGGCGAGTGCGTCGCCGACGTCGTCCGCACGGATGGCGCCCCGGACACCGTCCACCCCGGCGGCAGCCCCGCGAACGTCGCGTACGGCCTGGCCCGGTTGGGGCAGCCCGCCACCCTGCTCACCCAGCTCGGGGACGACGCCAACGGCCGGCTGATCCGGGCGCACCTGGAGTCGGCGGGGGTGGTGGTCCGGGCCGCGGGGGTGGCGCGGACCCCCTCGGCCGTGGTGCGCCTCGACGGGCAGGGGCGGGCGCGCTACACCTTCGACATCGGCTGGACGTTGCCGCCGACCGAACTCGCCGAAGCGCCGGGCGCGATCCACCTCGGCTCGATCGGAGCGGTCACCGACCCGGGCGCGGCGGCGGTGCTGGCGCTGGTCGAGCGGTGGCGCGGCCGGGCGCAGATCAGTTACGACCCGAACGTGCGCCCCGCGCTGATGGGCGAGCGGGCGCAGGCCGTGCGGCGGGTCGAGCGCTGCGTGGCGCTGAGCGACGTGGTCAAGGCGAGCGACGAGGACCTGGCCTGGCTCTACCCCGGCGAGGACGTGGAGGCGGTCGCGCGCCGCTGGCTCGCCCTCGGCCCGGCCGTGGTCGCGGTGACCCTGGGTGCCGACGGCGCGTTCGCGCTCACCGCCGGGGGCGGGCACGCGCGGGCCGCAGCCGTTCCGGTGCCGGTCGCCGACACCGTCGGCGCCGGGGACTCCTTCACGGCGGCTTTCCTGCACGCCCGCGCCGCCGGCGCCGACCTCGCCGGCTGCCTCACCCAGGCGGTGACGGCCGCCGCGCTGACCGTCTCCCGCCCCGGCGCCAACCCGCCCTCGACGGCGGAGCTGACGGCCGCCCTGACGCAGGCGGGTTAAGGGCACGACCTAGCCGGCCAGCTCCTTGCCGTACCAGACCTGGGCGTACGGGCCGCTGCTGTAGGCGGGGATCTCGCGGTAGCCGTGGCGGGTGTAGAGCGCGCGGGCCTCGACCAGGTCGAGGCGGGTGTCGAGGACGATCCGCCGGGCGCCGAGCGAGCGGGCGGCCTCGTCGACGGCGGCGAGCAGCCGGGCGCCGCCGCCGGTGCCGCGCAGGCAGGGGCGGACGAACACCCGGGTCAGCTCGACGGTGTCGGCGTCGCGCCGGCGCAGCCCCGCGCAAGACATGGGCGCGCCGGCGTAGTGGCCGAGCAGGAAGTTCCCGTCCCGGGCGGCGAGGTGGTCGCTGGGGGGGCCGGCCAGCCCCCA
>NZ_JBHWIJ010000293.1:0-1641 GCF_042732255.1 Kitasatospora sp. NPDC059803
GCCGGGAGCCCGGCCGTCCTGGCGGACGTAGAAGAGGCCGGGAGCCCGGCTCCAGCCGATCAGGTCCCAGCCGGGGCCAAGCAGCGCGGTGGCGTTGCGGATCAGGTCGTACCGGCCCAGGCCGCGAAGGTACGGCTCCGGTGGCGGGCGCAGCAGGTCGGCGCCGTGCTGGCGCGGCAGTGCGGCCGGTGAGGCGGTCCCGACCGGCTCGGGGGCGGGCTGCCCGTGGTCCTGGTGCTGGTCGGCGGCTTCGGTTTCGCCTCACGAGGCGAATGGGGCCGGCTCCTGGCCATCGTCGAGGCCAGGGATGGGGGCGTTCAGGTCGAAGGCGGGGATTTTCCACAGGTCGATCCGCTCCAGCATCCTGCAGTGGCGGCGCTCGTCCTCGGTGAGGTCGGGCCGGCGTGCCTTGTCGCGGATCTTCTGGCCGATCGAGTAGGCGCGGTGGCTGTAGCCGGGCAGCCGCAGCGCCAGTTCCTCGAAGGCTGCGACCGGGTCGCCGGTGGCGGTCTCCTCCAGGAAGGCGGCGAGCTTGCGGCGCAGCGTGTCGGCGATGCCGAGGAGGTAGCGGCCGTCTTCTCCCCGGCGGGCGAGGTCGTCGTCGTCCTGGATGGCGGCCGCGGGTGCAGCGGGGGTAGCGGGTGCAGCGCTGCCGCGGTGCGGCTGCGGGGCCGGGTGCAGCGGACTCGTCTGCTGCTGCTTCGCGGGCCTTGGCCTTGGCGCGGTCGGCCTTGCTGCGGCATGAGCGGGGGCAGTACTGCTTCGGGCGCCCGGTGGGGCTCTTTGGTGCCGGGTTGGAGCAGCCGGGGCGGGCGCACTGCGGGGCCTGGCCCGCGTCGTCGGCCAGTTGGTCGGTGGCGGCGGTCGGCGGGGCGCTGTCCGTTCCGGGATCGTGGCCGCCGAGGTGAGCCGCTTGCCCAGGTTTCGCCCCGTCTCCGGCAGCGGGGCGAAACCTGCCGGCCGACTGCCGGGACAAGGGGAGCGGCATGCTGTCCGGTCTCGGTGAAGGCGGCGAACGATGCGCTCGACAGGGCGAACCGGTCGACGGGGTCTCAAGCAACGTGGCGAACAGCAGGTCACCGTGCCAACCCGGCAGAAGATCTCCCAAGTTCCGCCGTGATCACGACAGGCAGCCTTCGCCGCCTTCACGAAGAACGGACAGCCCCCACCGGCAGTGCCCAGCCTCCTCGCAGACGGTCGCGGGAGCGCACCTGCAAGTCAGCTGGGCATAGCGGCTAGCTCAGGAAGAACTGCTGGAAACTGGCGTACTGGCCGCTCTGGTCCTGGCATCCGAAGTGCCGCAGGCCGTAGTTGCTGTCATCGATGCACAAGCCCGTAGCCACGTTCCGCAGGACCACGGAGCCGTTGGGCTGTGCATACAGGTAGAACTGCTGGAAATTGGCGTACTGGCCATTCGGGTCCTGGCATCCGAAGTGCCGCAGGCCGTAGTTGCTGTCATCGATGCACAAGCCCGTAGCCGCGCTGTGCAGGGACCAGGTCTGACCGTTGTTGGACACTACGGTGAACTGCTGGAAAACGGCGTATTGGCCGCTCTGGTCCTGGCATCCGAAGTGCCGCAGGCCGTAGTTGCTGTCATCGATACACAGGCCCGTAGCCGCGCTGCGCAGGACCAGGGTGCCG
>NZ_JBHWIJ010000293.1:1738-10767 GCF_042732255.1 Kitasatospora sp. NPDC059803
ATTGGCCGCTCTGGTCCTGGCATCCGAAGTGCCGCAGGCCGTAGTTGCTGTCATCGATACACAGGCCCGTAGCCGCGCTGCGCAGGACCAGGGTGCCGTTGGGCGCATTGACCCGTGGGTGCTGGCCGCTGATCTGCGTTGAGGTCGTACTGGCCGTTGCGGTGCCGGCTCCGGCGAACGCAAGGGCCGGCAGCGTGACGGCCGCAGCCACTATGCGGGCCATGCGACCCAGTGTCCTTTTGGCGATGTTCAACGTACCCCCTGTAGTGATCAGACATGGTGTCGCCGCCTGTCCCCGCAACAGTGAAGTGGTACGGACAGCCCGTCCTCCACACTGTCCACGATGAGCAGGACATCCATGCCGGGTGGAAGTTCCTTGCGCTGCAAAGGCGTTGAAGCATCTCAGCAAAGCACGCGCCTACCGCTGGAGAGAAGAGTCGCGGACGGGCCATGACCCAATGGCTGATTCCGAAGCCGGGCGTCCGGCGAGGCACTGTTGACGCGGTCAGTTGGCTGTGGAGAACCGCGCGCCACCTTCGCCAACCTCGCCGGATGAACTCGGCGCGGTCCGCCACCTTGCTCCGGACTCCGCCTGCTTCACCGGCACCGGACAGCATGCAGCGCTGCACGGCGCTGCTCGGGTAGCACGGGTGGCAGTCGGTGCAGCGCCGCCATGGCGCAGTGCTGCGACCGGCCGGCCGTTCTGCAGGACGGCCGTTCGCAGGGTGCAACGGGGATCGCACGGGCCCTGACCTGCGTTGGGGAGTTTGGGCGGGGCGAAACTCACCGGTCGCCGAGCCGAAACTCACCGGCCGGGCGTGACCTTGGTGGCGCTGGTGAGTTCACCGGTCATGACGAATGTGACTGTGCTGCCGGCACGCGACGACGAACACGACGGCGGCGACGCGCGGCTGGCGGTGTTCGCCGCCGAGCGGGCCGCCCGAGCGGCCGACCTCGCCGCCCGGGCGCAGCAGGACGCGGCGGGGGAGGACGAGGCGGATCGGGCTGCGGCGCAGCAGCAGGCGCGGTTGGCGGCCGCGGTAGGGATCGCGGCGGCTTCGGCGAGCAGGGCGGTGGTGTGGGTATCGGAGTTGGCCGCCCGTACCGGCAGCCGGGACCTGGGCGAGTACGCGGCCGCCGTGCTCGCCTGCGGCCGGGACCTGGACCCCGAGGACGACGACCACGGCGGCGTGCCCGCCGACACCGCCTTCGTGCTCAGCGGGCTGGTGCTGGCCGGCGAGACCGGGCTGAGCACCGGCGAGGGCCTCGCCCTGGCGGCGGTAGGCGCGATCGCCCTCGCGATGCCCCGCACCATCACCACCGGCGACCCAGCCCAACAGTTGCCCGACCTCGCCCACCACCTCGACCAAGCCGTGGACGCCGGCCGCGGCACGGCGTAGCGCTCCCGGTCCGTACGGTGGCCCGTTCCCTCGGTTCAGGGGGCGGGCCATCACCGTGACCTGCGGAGGCCCTCGTCACGGGGCTTCCTCGTCCGTGAGGCATGATCTTGAACATGGATGAACCGGCAGTGGAGCTGCTCTCGCGGCTGTGGGAGGAGCACGTCCAACGGGCGTTTCCTCCGCATCTTCGCGGTCGAGACATCGACGGCGAAGACCTGGTACTGCTGGACGCGTTCACCGCCGGCGGTGTTTCCTCGGTCCTGTCAGGGCACCTCGATGAGAACCGTCGCGGGACCTTGCTCGTGTGCCTCGCGGCCCTTGAGAAGGTCCTGCCGTCTCTTGGTGACGAGGGCGGCGGAGCCGAGTACTACGAGCGTCTGCACGAGATGGCGGTGCTTGCAGCCGAACTCGGGAACGCAAGGCCCCGGTAGCGTCAAGCACTGAGCCATGCCTCTGCTGCCCGGAGTGATCCGGCTGTACCACCCCTGTCCCAGATCCGGCTGCGACGTCGCCGCCTGGGCGAACAAGCTGGGACGGCCCCAGCACTTGTCGCTCTTCGTCGTCGCCGTCGTCGGTGCTCTCCGGCGGCAGCTTGACGATCCGCCGGAACCGGCTGGCGGCCTGCGCGAGCATCGCGAACGCCAGCCCCAGAGACTCATCCGCCGGCGGAACACCGGAGTCGGCGCCACCGGGGAGGACCGCGACCGCTGCTGACAGTCCTTCCTCCGCCGCTTCGACATCGAGCACACACTCCGCCTGTTCAAGCAGACGCTGGGCTGGACGAAGCCCAGGCTGCGAAGCCCGGAAGCCGCAGACCGCTGACCGAGAAGACCTTCGGGATCTGGGTCGAGCCGTGGGGCGAGGACTACTGGATGAAGCCCAAGGAGAAGTTCACGATCGTCACGGACACCCCCAAGGACACGGACTCCGACGAGGCACCGTTCGAGGTCGTCTTCCATGACCAGGGCGCCAGCGTGTGGGTGAACATCGGCTACGAGGCCACCGTCTACGACCACTCGGGCAACGGGCTCGACTGCGGGCATCAGCGTCCCGTCGAAGTCCTGCGCGCCTGGACCGAAGCCTCCGAGGCTGCTGCGGATCACTCCGGCCTGACGCCGGAGCTTCAGGAGACAGCCCGCAGTGAGGCTGAGACCATGCGGTGGCGACTCTCAAGGGCCGAAGCCGCCGAGCAGGAGGCGCAGTCCGGCTGACAACGGGTTCGGAGGCGCGGACCCCCCAACGGGCAACCTGCCTGCCCATCGGCAGCTCAACGGCCGATGCCAGAGGTTAAACGGCAAGCTCAGGGGGCACGCAGCACATGCCCACTGGTCGACCCCGAAGCGAAGACGTGGCACGACGGGCCGGACGGCAGCTCAGCAACCGCCGCAGCCGCCACCCGGAGCCGGAGGGGGCGGCTGGCCCCGCCCTCGATGGCTCGCGTGGGACATGGTTCACGGTCCGTGCGAGCCATCGAGAGGCGCAAACGGCAGCCGAGTCTCCCACTGCCCCGGCGTCACGGCCAGGGCCAGGGACAGGGCGGCCGTCCTCCCGACGATCAAGCCCTAATTCCATCACCGTGACTGATGGGCTACAGGAAGCCGCGCATAAATGGCTTTGAATTCGGGTCCTCCGATTCGGGCTTCTGGAGGGGGTGGCAGGTGTGCAGAATCCTCCTGTCGGGAATTCCTGTCGCAGGTGCCGTGTGGTCCGCGCTGCGGCGAGGTTGGCGCCGGCAGCTGTGCAGCTGACGGGCGGCCGGCAGCGGAGCGTCCCACTCGGCCAGCAAGCGCCCGGCCCACCAACACTGCTCACCACCGGACCGACAGGCAGGTCTGCTGGCCCAGTGAGAACCAGCCCTCATGCCCGTGACCGGCCCCGATGGCCAGGCTATTCCCCATCCCTGATGGGGTGCGGTGGCGGAACTGGGCCGGATGAGCACTTCTATGGCCGGCCCAGCGCCTCGTACAGAGCAACGAGTTTCGGCATCTGCAGGGACAACGGTGGGAGTGTGGCGTACAACGGCATGACAGGGCCTGACCGCCGGCATGTGTTGTGCAGCCGACCGCGCGAGGCGTCCAATAGACCCGGGGGGACCAGTGGAAACACAGCGGGTGGTCAAACGGAGTCCGTGGTTCGCGAGGCTTCCGATTGCGTTCGTAGCTATCAGTTTTCTACTGCTTTTCTACACGCTGATAAGGAATAATTTAAAGCACCCTGCTGGGATATGGAAGCTCGAGCTGTTGGATACTCAGTCCGCTGTCACAGCGGTCCTTGCTTCGGTAGGGGCCGTACTTGCGCGCGCTCAGTACGCACGGACGGTCAGGCCCGCACTGGGTTGGTTTGGCCGCGTTGTGGCTGGCATGGCTCCAGATCAGCAGCTCGTATGGGCATGCCAGGCCATGAACGGTGCTCAAGACGTGGCCGTGCTGACAAGGATCGACTACTGGGTTAAGTTCTCCGCTACGGCGAAAGCTGACGGCGCCATGGATTCCGCCCGTTGGGGAACGTGCCACGATGTGGTGACCATGCTAACAGCACGGGGCCTGAAGGACGGTGAGGACTTCTCACTTCAATTAATCTCTCCCGGTCGGCCGATTCCGGCACAAGGCCTAATATTTATCGGCTGGTTTACAGAGAAAGCCATGGTAGAGATCGACGACGTTTCCATATGTGTACAGGTAGCAGACCGAGTTGGTGACACTCACGAACGGGTCATGGACCTATTGAAGGGCGCGATCCGCTCGCCGAAGAATCCCAGCGCTTCACCCTTCTGATGATGATCGAGGAGCGTAACCGGCCACCCGGACAACGTGCGGACACCCCCGCCGCGCACCCGGCCGACTGCGCCTGCGCACGGTGCGGGTCGGTACCTGGCCGGGCTCGCGGGGCGTCAGTTGTCGCCCGCCCGGGACAGAACGCGCGGCCGGCACGTCGTCACCGGCCCGCCCTCCCGGACGTAACCGAACCCCGCACCGACCACGGCTGGTGCGGGGTTCGGCGACGACGGCGGCGATCCGCACGACCGGCGGCCACGGCGCCACCGGCCCGTGGACGTCGAACTCACCAGCCGCGGTGCCAGCCACGAAGACCAGGGCGGGCACGATGGATACCGGCACGGGCGAGGAGAAGACGGATGCGCACCGGGGACATCGTGGTCGGCGAGACCTACATCGCGAGCATCCCCCAACGGCTCCCGGCACAGCCGGCGGTCACGAGCGCCGCAAGGTGACTGGCCGACATGCAACTGCACCTCGTCCGCGGCCGGCGCATCACGGTGACCGTGACCGGCTTCGGCGAGGAGCCCGGCACGGCCCCGGACGGCCGCGCCGTCGTCTTCCCCGCACGGTCGTCCACACCATCCCGGCCCGCTGGCTGCGCCCACAGGACGAGCGCCTGGAACTCCATCCGGACACGGGCCACTTCCACCGCGCCCTGGTGTGCCGGGACGCGGACGGGATGACGCCGACCCAGATCGACCGGGCGGCGGCGAAGGCACTGGAACAGCTCCACCACGTCAGGGGCCTGGCCCTGGACGACCAGACGTTCGACCGGTCGGTGCTCACCGCCGACGCGGACCACCGGGAGTGGCTGCGGATCGCCGAACGCATGCGGGAGGCCGGGCCGGCCGCCTACAACCCGCGGGCCGATCCCGACGCCGTGGAACACCCACCGCTGATCCGCTTCCGTGAGGGCCCCTGACGCCGCGGCCTGCCCCAGGTCCCACGCGAAACGCTGTCACTTGAGGTGGGGCCGTCCCGGCAAACCAGGCGTACCGGGCTTGCCGGGACGGTGCTGAGACAGGGAAGCCCGGAGCGGGGCCCCGAACCAGGGCTGTGCGCGGATGGCCGGTCCCTCGCGTTTTTAGTGCGTGGAACCGGCTTCCTCTGTCCAAGGCGCGCTCCAGGAAGTGGGCCGCCCCCGCACCCGGCTAGCAGCGGCGTTCAGGCACGGCCTCGATATAGGAGACAGTCCGCTTGTGCGCGATGCCGGACCCTAGTACCAACCAGTGCAGGCGATGTTGTAGGTCCACTGAGGGTTTGTGTAGGGGCTTCCGAGCCACTCGCTCGCGCCGCACGCCCGGTACCAGACACCGCCGTCGTCGTACTTCTCAGGCAGGGAGGCGCCGGTTTGGGTGTAGATCCGGTTGACGAATGAGTCCCATGTCTTGCCGCCGTTGTACGAACGGTCGTAGTAATAGGCAACCGTATTGCCGTCGAGTGCTTGGAGCCAGCTGTCGACGTAGTTGTGCCCGTCGCTCTTCGTGTAGCGATGAATCTGCACGGTGTTCCCGAACTGAGTCCCTGGACGCCAGGTGGCCTCGTTCGTCACGTCCGTAACGGTCCTGGAGGTCGCCGCCGCTGTGCCGACGGCCGGTCCCACGAGTGCGGCCGACACAGCCAGCATCACGGTCGCTGACACCAGTCCCATCCGCTTCGCCATAATCCACCCCTCTCCATTGCTGATATGCCTATGTCAACATCGATGGCCGACGCAACCACCAGCCCCGCCACGAGTTGGCCGGAAGGTCGCGATAATGAACCGGAAACCCTCTGTGACCGGACACGGTGACCAAGCCGCGCAAGCGGCCAGACGTTTCGGCCGCCGAGCTGGAGAGCGCGCCGGGCCCGAACGGATACCCGGTCGAGGCGTGGCGGGCGCCGGTGACCCACGGGCACGGCCGCGCCCCTGCTGCGCGAGGCCACACATGGAACTTCCGGCCGATCAGCGTCGCCACCCGCGCGCCGGTCCACACCTGGTCCTCGTCCCAGCCGTGAGCGGCCGGGCCCTGCTCAAGGTAGGCGGCCAGCTTCTCCTGGCAGCGCGCGGACAGCTTGCAACGCCGGCCGCTCGTCCCTCGTGAGGCCAGGGCCGCCACCCCGCCCTCCATCCACTCCTGGCGCCACCGATAGGCCGACTTCGAGCTCACCCGCAACCTGCGGGCGACCTCCGGCGGCCCCAGCCCATCGGCGAACAACCCGGCGGCCTCCAGCCGCACCTCCTCGCGACGCTGGCGACCTTTCGCCGTCAGCCCGCCCCCATCCACATATCGCATACCTACGACATAGCGCGCAAGTGACCATCAGTCAGCTACATGAACAGGCCAATCACCCCGAAGCGCCGAAGTCAGTAACTCCTGCACGACCTCGCCGGGTTGGTCGGCCAGGCGGTTGGTCCGGCGATGGTAGCGCTCGACGACTCCGGGAATCTGCTCGCGGAACGTCTGCCGCGGGCGGCAGAGCACCGGGCACACCGTCGCCGCAACCTCACCGAGACGACGACCCGCGGTCCGTCCACTGGCACGTCCGCGACCACCCTCCCGTGGAACCCGTGCCCCGCCCCGTAGGCGTCCCGCATGCGGGGCACGGCGCCGGATCGTCCCGGGTCTGCGCTGTCACCCGGATCCAGCCGGCTTCATCTGCCACGTCCTCGATGACCAGTGTCGACAACCCCGAAAACACCACACTCACAGGCTCGTTGACATCCAGCACGCCATGCCAACGATGCCGGTGACCCTTCGGTACCACCGATTACGGGACAGGGCCGAATTCATGACACTCCCGTTCCGGGACGGCGGTGCGCAGGGCGGCGGTCAGGCGGGTTGGGCAGGGCAGAGGATGGTGGTCTGCAGTGCGGGCAGGCCTTGTTGCCAGTTCTGGTCCTTCGCCTGGGTCGCGTTGTTGAACTCGTAGTAGATGTAGGGCACCCAGTTGAGGTTGAGCTGCTGGCGGCAGGAGAGGTCCGCGGGAATCTGGACGCCGACCTTCACGGTACGGGTGGCTCCCGGGGGAATCGGCGTGTTGAGGTGGAGCGCCGCGTTCTTGTCGGTGTGGGTGCAGTCGGTGATGTCGCCGGTGCAGGAGACGACGGCGTAGGCGTTCTGGTTCTGGTTCTCGGGCCAGGTCGCCTGAAGGAACTCGTAGACGAAGTTGATGTCGGTCGACTCGGTGTTGGTCAGGGACAGGGTGACGGTCAGCAGCGTGCCCGCCGTTGCGGTGTGCTGGTCCACGTACACGGCTGCCCCGGGGACGGCGGCGGCGTCCGGGGGGAGCGGCGGAAGGTGCGGGGTGGGCAGAAGGTACGGGGCCAGCGGGGTGGGGGCGGCCGTCGCGGCGGGTGCCTGGGCGAGCAGCACGGTGACGGCCGTCGCGGCGGCGGCCAGGGCTGCTGCCGGGCGAAGGGTACGTGAACCAGCCATCCGGGAGCTCCTGTATCGTCAATGGTTAGGTGGACAGAAGGAATTGACGTGCAGTCGGTTTCGGATCCGGAACCGGATCCAGCTGGGTTTCCGATCCCGGGGGCAGGCTGCCATTGGTCCGCCGGCAGGCCGGCCCCCAGGGTGGCCGGATCCGCTCACTTGCGAAAACGCGTGTGCTGCTCCTGGCCGAGCTGCCCGTCGCCGCAGTAGATGCGCGGTTTACCGTGACGGGTGGTCGGGCCGCTCATGCCGAGCCGCCCGTGCATGCGGCGGCCACCGCCGTGCCTGCCGCAAAGACTGCGTTTCGCGCTGATCCGGTTTGCTGCCGGGGTGGGTGCGGCGCTCCCCGGCCCACCCCGGCGCACCAGCTGGCGCTGGTACGCCGGGGTTCCCAAGTAGTTAGAAGTGCTTCCAGACGCCGCACGAGGAGAGGCGACTGCCGTTCCAGTTGCAAATCCTGGCCTGCACGATGCGGTAGTTGTAGGTTCGTGCCCTTGATCCCAGGCCGTCGAGGGTGATGGCGTGCGGTTCGCCGTTGGAGAGGTAGAGATCCAGGCCCGCGCCGATGCCATCGTCACTGTCATCGGTGATTGTCCCGATCGCGCCTTCCACATAGGCGTAGTCGCACAGGCCGCGGTCGCAGCTCGACCAGCCGGTCCCAGCGGCACTGGCCGGGCTGGCGGCCAGCAGTATCGTCGCCGCGAGAACGGGTAGTACCGCCCCTGCCGCTCGCTTGATCATTAGAGCCTCCTTCTTTCGTGCTTCCTGCCGAGTGATCCGGTTCCGATTCCTTGGCAGCGTGCCCCGGTGTGGCCATCCCCCTGGCGCCGCGCTCTCGGAGGGGACTCCGCCGGCGTGCTCAGCCGATCGTGCCCATACGCGCAGACGGCTGTTTCACGGGACCCTGCAAGTTGTCCGAAGAGCCGGTGGAGACTCCACAGTGCGGCCTGTTTGATTGTCCATCTACAAGGGGCCGATCGATGGCCAAGTGGGCAGCGGACAATCCGGTTTGGCCGCGGACAAGGGCAAGGGGGCACGGGGCGGCTGGTGCTGGACGTCCGCAGGGGCGGTTCAAGGGGGAGACCGAGGAGGCGGATGCCCTGGCCCGGTTCGTGCGGGAGGTGACGTCGGGGGTCACTGTCCGCGAGCTTGCCCGGCGCTACCCCATCGGCAAGACCAATTGGGGCGAGTACCGCTGCGCGGAGAAGGACATTCCGTGGCACCTGCTCCATCCCGGTCAGTCCTGGAACGGCGGCCAGGTCTACGGGTGGGACTGCAACGGGCCGGACTGGCAGAATTGGGCCCTCGCCTCGGTGAACGGTCGGACCGGGGGCCGCCACCTACGACGCGCGAACCCTAGACGCGGTACTGCAGGACAGCAACGGCAGCGCCATCACCCGCTACTCGTGGCAAGGATGGGACCACCAGCCCAG
>NZ_JBHWIJ010000294.1:0-3730 GCF_042732255.1 Kitasatospora sp. NPDC059803
ACCCTGTGGGCCCCCCCCCCCCCCCCGCGGGGGGGCCAGAACCCAACATCTTCATCAGTCTTCTAGGGCGTGTCTGACAATTCGCGTCGGATCAGCGCGCGGCGGTGGGCGCCCGGCTGGGCGTGCCGGCGAAGCGTCCTCGTACTGGGCCGTACTTGGACGTTTCGCCGGTGCGTCCAGGCGGGATGCCTGGGGGCACCTCCCGGCCGCCAGGCTGGGGGAGCGTCGCGCGCCCGGCGGGAATTGTCAGACACGCCCTAGCCGAGCCCGCGCCGCCTCACCCCAGTGACGCGAGGGCCTGGGCCGCCGCGCGGGCCATCTGCTCGTCGTGCCGCCCGCTGGACCCGCGCAGCCGGGAGAGGCCTTCGGCCGCCGCCAGGGCGAGCAGCCCGGGCAGCAGGTCGGTGCTGCGGGCGGCGACCCAGCGGGTGCCCTGGGTGGCCATCCACCACAGGTCGGCGGCCCGGCCGGGCGGAGCCTCGGCGGGGGTGTCGACGGGCGGCGGGCCGAGGGGGTGGCCGGCGGCGGCGAGCAGTTCGTGGAACCGGCGGGCGATCAGGTGGTGGCCCTCGGCGCTGGGGTGCAGCCGGTCGACGCTGAGCAGCCGGCGCTGCGCGCACCAGGGCAGCTCGGCGATGTGCAGGTGCACCGCCCGGTGCCGGGCGGCGAGGGCGTGTACGACGGTGTTGACGGCCTGCATCCGCCGCGCCAGCGGTCGGGCCAGCGGCGCGGGCAGGCGGAGCAGGGTGCCCGGATCGGGCAGGCAGGCGGTCAGCAGGACGGCGCCGTGGCTGGAGAGTTCGCCCAGGGTGGCGTCCAGCTCCAGGGTGGTGCGCCGGATGTCGAAGCCCGCCCGTAGGGTGTCGTTGCCGCCGACCACCACGGCCGCGAACCGCGGCCGCAGTGCCAGTGCGGCGGGGAGTTGACGATTCGTCAGATCAGCGGTCAGGGCGCCGCTGCACGCCAGGTTGGTGAACTCGACGCCGCCCTCGGGTGCCAGCGACCGGGCCAGGACGGCGGCCCAGCCGCGCCACCCCTCGCCGACCGGGTCCCCGACCCCTTCGGTCAGCGAGTCCCCGAGCGCGACGAACCGCACCGGCCCGCTGGTGGCCGGGCGGCCGTCCGCGGACCGGTCACGCCCGGTGCCGAGCACGCTCATCCCAACCCTCCTCCACCGCACCGGGGTTGCGCACGCCGGGGTTCCGCATGCCGGGGTTTCGAACGCTGTGGGCCGCGAGGAACGCGGCCACCGCGGCCGGCCAGCCGTACCGCTCGGCCTGGGCCCGGGCGCCGGCCCGCCGCGCCTGCTCCGGGCGTGCCAGCAACTCCCGTACCGCCGAGGCGAATCCGGCCCCGGTGTCGGCGGCGGCCATCCCGGCCAGGCCGATCAGACCGGGCAGCGCGGAGGAGCGGCTGACCGCCACCGGAGTCCCGCAGGCCAGCGCCTCCAGCGCGGCGAGCCCGAAGGTCTCCACCGGCCCGGGCGCGAGCACCACGTCCGCGCAGCCCAGTAGCCGGGCCAGTTCCTCCCGCCGGCCCAGGTGCCCGAGGAGGCGCACCGGCAGTCGCAGCCGCTCCGCCCGGGCCGCCAGCCGGTCCCGCAGCGGTCCGGCCCCGGCCACCACCAGGACGGCCGGCAGCCCCCGGGCCCGCAGCGCGGCCAGCGCCTCGACGGCCCGTTCGGGCCGCTTCTCGGCCGAGAGCCGGGAGCAGAGCACCAGCAGCACGTCGTCCGGCCCGCAGTACCGTGCCCGCTCCCGGGCCCGCGCGGCCGGCGGCAGCGGGCGCATCGCGTCCAGGTCCACGCCGAGCGGGGCCCGGACCAGGTTGGGCACGCCGATCCGCCGGAACTCCGCCGCCGCCCAGTCGGTGGTGCAGAGCACCGCGTCGTACGTACGGGCCGTCGCCGCGTTGAGCCGGTCGGCGGCCGCGTCGGCGAGCGGGCGGGGCAGCCCCCAGGCGCGCAGCAGCCCGACGGCGCTCTCGTGCGACACCATCACCGAGCGGACGCCGTGCCGCCGGGCCCAACTGCCGGTCCAGCGCAGCGTGGTGCGGTCGGACACCTCCAGCCGGTCGGGTTTCAGCCGGGTCAGTTCGGCGGCCACCGCCCGCCGGTCGGTGAGCACCCGGTAGCCGCCGCTGGCCGGCAGCACCGGCCCGGGAAGGGTGACCACCAGGCCCTGCTCGCCCTCCTCCTCGCTGCGCCGCTCCCCGGGTACGATCAGCACCGGCCGGTGCCCGGCGGCCAGGTAGCCGGCGCCGAGGTGGTGCAGTGCGGTGCGCAGGCCCCCGGAGACCGGGGTGACGAAGTTCGCGAGCCGCACGATGGTCAGCGGCTCGCGGTCGGCGGTGTCCGTCATGCCGGCAGCTCCTCCACGACGGCGACCGGCTCGACGACCGCCGGGGGAGCGGCAGGGGGAGCCGCCGGTGTGCCCCGGTGCTCGGCGAGGACCTCCGCGTAGTGCCGCAGCAGCAGGTCGCCGACCGCCTCCCAGGTCCGCGCGGTCACCTCGGCCCGTCCGGCGCGCCCGTACGCGGCCCGCCGCCCGGGGTCGGCGGCCAGTTCCGCCACCGCCCGGGCCACCGCGGCGCCGTCCCGGGGCGGCACCAGCAGGCCCGTCCGGTGGTGCGCGACCAGGTCCAGCGGGCCGCCGGCGGCCGGGCCGATCACCGGCACGCCGCTCGCCATCGCCTCCTGGATGGTCTGGCAGAAGGTCTCCAGCGGGCCGGTGTGCACGAACACGTCCAGGGTCGCGAAACAGCGGGCCAGTTCCTCGCCGGTCCGGCGGCCGAGGAAGACCGCGCCGGGCATCGAGGCCCGCAGCCCGGGCCCGGACGGCCCGTCCCCGATCACCACCACCCGCACCCCGGGCAGGGCCGACGCGGCGGCCAGCAGGTCGACCCGCTTCTCGGGCGCCAGCCGCCCGACGTACCCGACCAGCACCTCGCCGCCCGGGGCGAGCGCCCGGTGCAGCGCCTCGTCCCGGTGCCGGGGGTGGAACCGCACCGAGTCCACCCCGCGGGGCCACAGCTGCACCCGGGGCACCCCGTGCGCGGTGAGGTCCTGGGCGGCGGGCGTGGACGGCGCCAGCGTCCGGGCCGCGGCCCGGTGCACGGCCCGGATCCGCCGCCAGGCGGCCGCCTCCCCGAGGCCCCGCCCGGCCCGGTAGGCGTGCGCGTACCCGGCGAGGTCGGTCTGGTAGACGGCCACGGCGGGGACGCCGAGGCGGGCCGCGGCCTGCATCCCGCGCGCGCCGAGCACGAACGGGCTGGCCAGGTGCACGATGTCCGGCCGGTGCCCGGCGACGGCAGCCGCCAGCTGCCGGCTCGGCAGCGCGATCCGCACCTGCGGGTACCCGGGCAGCGGCACCGACGGAATGCGCACCACCGGCAGCTCCACCGTTTCGGAGCCGCCGAAGGTGTGCGGCGGGCACGTGGCGCCCCGCGCGGGTGCGGGGGTGACGACGAGTGGCTGGTGGCCCCGGCGGACCAGATGCTCGGCCGTCCGCAGCACGCTGTGGGCGACTCCGTTGACCTCGGGCGGGAAGGATTCGGTGACGATGACGACGCGCATGCCAGAGTTCTGTCCGCGCCCGGCGTGCACCTGGCCAAAGGGATCTGTCGTACAAGCGAACGCGGGGGGGCGATTTGGACCGGCGTCCCCCGCCCGCCCCGCGCCGCCGGAGTGGGTCCCGGCCGCCGCCATGAGGGACGCGTACCGCGGGAGCGT
>NZ_JBHWIJ010000294.1:3740-10758 GCF_042732255.1 Kitasatospora sp. NPDC059803
CTCCGTTCGTGTTGGCTGGTGTTTGGACTCCGCCGGTGGGGCAGGTCCCCCAGTGTTTGGTTCGCACCGGCGTTGGTTGTTGTTGTTGTCCCCCCCCCCCCCCGCGCCCGCACCGCGCCGCCTCAGTGCGACCCGGCCGCCTCCTTGAGCTCCGCGTACGGCGCGAGCTTGCGGAGCGACTCGATGCTCCTGAGGCACTCGTCCTTGCTCTCGTGCGGGTCCCCGGTGACGATGACCGTCCCGTTGCTCGCCTTGAGTCGGAAGCGGTGCATCCCGCTCTCGTCCTTGTACAGCTCGAACTTTCCAGCCATGCCTGTAACAGCCTTCCGTTCAGGTGACCCCCTCGCACCGCACCGTAGGGCCAACCCGGTTGCTCCGCCCGCCGGCTGGGGCATCCGAGTCATCCGGCCCTGCCCACCTGGCCCGTTCGGGTCAGGCGGTGCTCGCGGGGGAGCTGTGGGCCTGCGGGCGGCTGGGCGTGGTGGCCCGGGAGTGCTCCTTGCGGAAGCCTCGTTTCACCGGCGGACCGGGGTGGTGCCGTTCATGCCGAAGCGGGCGGAGCACTGCTCGCCGGATCGGTTGTTCGCGTTCCACACGCAGATCCACATCGTGTAGCCGATGTCCGGGACGAAGCTCGTCTTCGCGGCGCCCACGGAGGCGCGGAAGGTGTACGTGATGCCGTCGCTGCGGGCGAGCTCGGCGACGCAGGTCTGGGTCAGGGAGGTGTTGAGCACGCCCGCGAGCGAGCCGGAGCCGTTGTCGTCCAGCCAGGCGGAACAGGCGGCGGTGGGGCCGAGCCAGTCGGTGTCCGCCTCGGAGCCCTTGACCTGTGCCGGGTCGTCGCTGCCGTTGATGCCGCGGATCGATGACGAGGTGGGGCTGGGGGCGGCCGTTGAGGGTGCGGCGGTGGCCGTGCTCGGCGGGGTGGCCGTTTCGCCAGGCGGGGTGGTCGGGGGCTGGGTAGCGGGTTTGGCGGCAGCGAAGGTCGAGGGCCGCAGGCTCGGGGAGGGTGCCCGCGTGGTGGCGGCCGGGGCGGTTGAAGGCGGGGGAGAGGGTTCGGCGGTGGCGGTGGCGGTGGCGGAGATCGAGGCGCTCGGGCTCGCGGAGGGTCCTTGCGTCGTCCCGGCCAAGGGCTCGACGGCGACCTGCACGCCGCCGGACTCCTGCGCGTCGTGGTGCTGCGGGGAGGTGGACGGGCTGAGGACGAACACCGCGACCGCGCCGAGGGCGGTCGCCGCGGCGATCGGCAACAGGAACAGGTGCTTGCGCGGGCGGCGAGGTGATGCGAGGGGTGCGGGCCCGACGTCGGGCTTCGGGTCCGTGCTCGTATCCGGTGGCGGGACGGTCTCCAGCTTGCCGACGGGCGTTTCGGCGAACGCACGTCGAGCGCCGATGCGTGACATGACCTCGGGCGGCCAGGACGGGGGAGGGGCGAGCCGGTGCGTGCGCGTCGCCAGGACGATCTCGTCGGCGGTGGGGCGTGCTCCGGGGTCGGCGGCGAGACAGGGCCCGAGGAGGGCGGCGAGGTCGGCGTCCACGGCGCGCAGCGGCTCCACGTCGGGGGCGGCGCCGGGCGTGCGACCCGAGGCGGCGTAGAGCAGGAGCGCCGCGAGCGAGTAGACGTCCGCGGGCGCTGCCACGTCCTCCTCCCCGGTCTGCTGTTCCGGTGCCGAGAAGCCCTGCGTTCCGTAGCTGCCACCGCTCCTGGTGAGCCTCGCCTGGTCCGCGGCGCGCGCGATGCCGAAGTCGATCAGCTTCACGCCGTCGTGCACCAGCATGACGTTGGCGGGTTTGATGTCGCGGTGCGCGATCCGGGACGCGTGTACGGCCCGCAGTTGAGCGGCTGTCTCGGCCAGCAGTAGCCACAGCGCCTCGGCGGGCAGCGGGCCGTGCAGCCGGACCGCCTCGTCCACCGTGAGCCCGGGGACGTACTCGGTGGCGAACCACGGGCGTTCCGGAGTGGCGTCGCTCGCCAGCACCCGCGGTCCGACTCCGAGCGGCACACGGTAGAGGATGCCGACCTCTCGTTCGAAGCGCTCGCCGGGGACCAGCCGCGGCCGGACGAGCTTGACAGCGGCGTAGCCCCTGTCCGAGACCCCGAGGTAGACCTCGCCCATGCCGCCGGTGCCGAGCAGGCCGATGATGCTGAAGCTGCCGATCTCCTGCGGATCGCCCGGACCGAGTGGTTCGGCGACCACGCTGTCGATCGCAGCAGCTCGCCGGCTGATCTCGCTCACGGCGGGCAGGCTATCGGGCAAGTCCACTCCGGACAAGCGGAGTTGGTGGTTCCGCAAGCTCGGCACGCCGCATGCTCGCAGGAGGACTGGTCCTCCCGGTGCGCTCATACACTGGCGCGACCCGAGGCGGAGGTATGTGAGATGGCGTACGAAAACTTCCCACCCCAGATGCTGCCGCCGGGCAGTCCTTCCGGCAGAGTGCCCTCGGCGCCACCCGGGACGATCTTCGTGCTCGGCCCGGAGGGTGGGTACGCCGTGCCGCCGCGCCGGTACACCTTGCTGTTCGGGCGCGACCGCGAGGACGTGCACGTACCGGTCGGTGTCGACGACCCGACCGTCAGCCGTCGGCACGGCGTCTTCACCTGCGCCGGCACCGACGGCGACTGGTGGCTGGTCAACACCGGCAATCTGCCGATCGAACTGCCCGACGGCGTGCTGATGCTCACCAGCCACAAGCGGATCATCGGGCCCGGGTACACCCCGCTGGTGATCAACTCGTCCAAGCGGCGGTCCCACCTGGTGGAGGTCCGCGTCGTGGACGGGGACGACCTGCACCCCCGTTCCACGAGCAGCGCCGATACCGCGGCCCCCGAGACGGTCTACCTGCTCTCCCTCCAGGAGCGGCTGGTGCTCACCGCGCTCGCCCGGCGCTACCTGGAGGGCCAGGACGCCTTCCCGCTCCCGTCGGCCTGGGAGGAGACCGCCCGGCTGGTCAACGCCTCGCCCCACGTGACCAAGTTCTGGACCCACAAGTCGGTCGCCAACACGGTCGAGGACGTGCGCGAACGGCTGCGCCGACGGGGCGTGCGCGGACTGACGCGCGACGAGGTCGGCGAGCCGGTCGGCTCGACGCTCAGCGTCAACCTGATCAGGGAACTGCTGAAGACGGCGACGCTGAACGCCCAGGACTTGGAGTTGCTGGCCGATCAGGGTTGACGCGTTGCTCAGGCCTCCGTCTCGGGCGCGGCTTCGGCGTTGTGGTTGTAGGTGACGTGCATGGTGCCGTGTTCCACGGCGAAGACGGCTGCCTGGTCCTCGGCCGAGTTCTGCTGGCGCGGTTGGGGCTGCGGCTGCTCGGGGTGATGCTTCGTGTTCGTCACGTGGTTGTTGTCGCCCACGATGAAGGTGCCGGAGACGTCTCCGGCGTGGATGGTGCCGGGGGTGGATTCCGTAGGCATGGTCGGCCTTTCTCGGTTGGTCCTGTGGAGGTCAGCCTCCGCAGTGGGTTACCAGGCTGCGCCAGGCCGAGTTATATGCCGACGCCTGGCTATTCGTGTCGATCGTGGCACCGGACGGATGGTTCCGAAACGAGCGGAACTGGTTCTCCTCCTGCTGGCTAGCGGTCAGAAGGCCCTTGAGGTCGGATACCACGGATCCGTCCCGCGCTTGCGATAGGGCTCCCCGCAACGTGGACTCGCTGGTGCGCAGGTCTTTGAGGATGATGTCGATACGGGATTTCACCGTGCTGTCGTCGGGAACGGTGGAGGTCCGTCGTGAGTTGTACGCGGCTACGGCGTTGTTGTACGAGTCGAGGGCGCTGTGAACGGCGGTCAGGTCGGCGTTGTGCTGCTGGATCTCTTTTCCCAATTCCGGTGCCACCGCTGCGCACACGGGATCGACGGGGTCCGGTGTGACGACGGGGGCAGGGATCGGCGGCTTGGGGGTGTAGACCGGCCGGGTCGGGATCGGTGGGTAGGTGACCTGGGTCGGCGTAGCCTGGTCCGACTGGTTCTGGGTGTAGACCATGGCGCCCACGCCGATTACGGCTGCGGCGCCGACCACGCAGGCGACGGCGAGGGCTGCTCCGGCCTTGGCAGCCACTGCGCCGGCGGTGGTGACCGCGTGGCCCGTGCTGGACGTGGTGGTGGCGCTCGCGGTGTGCGGATGGTGCGTCCCCGAGAGGTCGATTCGGTGCGGCGCCGCCTGCGAGGGGGAGTGTGCGCCGGCCACATGGCCCCCGGGCGGGGGCTGTTGGGCGGACTGGGACAGGTCGATCACGTGCGGTGTGCCCGGCGGGTGCACGGGCGCCGGAGCGCCGGAGGCGGGGACGGGGTGGGTGACGGCCGGCGGCTGGACGACCGGGTGGGTGACGGGCGGTGGTTGGACGACGGGGTGGGTGACGGTCGGTGGTTGGACGACCGGGTGGGTGACGGCCGGCGGCTGGACGACCGGCTGGACGACGGGGTGGGTGACCGTCGGCGGGCTGACCACCGGGTGCGTGATCAGCGGGGACTGGCCGATGGCGTGTGCCGTGGTGGCCGGGTCGATCGGCGGCACGGCGGTGATCGTCGTCGTGGCGGCCTGGTGAGCCACCGAGTGCGCTTGCAGGGCGGCGAGTTCCTGCCAGAGCGCCCCCGCCTCCAGCACCAGGGTCGTCGTCAGTGCCGCCCGGCCGATCGCCTTGCGGCGGGTGCGCGCCTCCCCCAGGAAGAACTCCTCGCCCGCGCGGTCTCCCGCGCTCTTCGCGGCGGCCCAGCCGGCTCCGAGGAGGCTGCCCCACGCGTCGAACTGCCGGGAGAGCGCCAGTTTCGGCGAGGCGGCACGGGCCAACTCCACGCCGAGCTGCGCCTGTCCGCTGCTCTCCGCTCCCAGTACCGCGACGTCCAGGGCCTGGAAGTGGGCCGCGACCTCGTCCGGGGTGGTCTCCCGCGACTGGACCCACGCGGTGAGCGCCCGGCAGAGCGGCGCGGCGGGGTACTGCGTCATCCGGCTCTTGAGCACGCACTCGGCGACGTCCGGCGGACACCCGTAGCCGGTTTCCGAGGCGACCAGCAGGCCGTGCCGCACCAGCCCGCTGGCGAGCGCGTCGCTGTCCGTCCGGCTGAGCAGGGCGTTGAGCTGCCGGGCGGCCAACTCGGCGCCGGAGAGCGAGCCGAGCAGGTACAGCAGGTCCCGCTCCTCCGGCCGGAGCCTGTTGAGCAGCGCGGGAAGGAGCGCGGGGAGATCGGCGATGCCCGGCAGGCCCTTGCCGGTCGCGGCCGACAGGGCGATGCGCCGCAGTCGGAGCGGATTGCCGTGCAGGGCGTCGCACAGCGCCGTCACGGTCCGCGCTTCGTCGGGCCGCAGCGCGCGGGCCAGGACCGTCTGGACCAGGACCACCCCTGCCGGGGCCGCCAGTCCGTCGAGTCGGATCGGGTGGACGCCGGTGACCGACGACCGGCGTTGCGAGGTGAAGACGAACGTGGAGTGCTCGGCCAGGTCGAAGAGCCGGTGCAGGTCCTTCTCGTCGAGTCCCGCGTCGTCCAGGTAGATCCGCAGCCGCAGGGTCTTCAGGTGCTCCTTCAGCACCTCCAGCGACGGCTTGTAGTTCGGTGCGTCGAAGCTGATGTCGAAGATCGCCTGCGCGAGGTCGTCGGCCGTCCGGCCGCCGGCTTCGATGTAGGCCGCGCCTTCGGGTCCGCGCGGCAGGGTGCGGGCGAGGTGGCGCAGCAGCGCACTCTTGCCGACCCCGGAGGCGCCCCAGATCTGCACCAACTGGCGTGCCCCGATGGCCTGTTGCAGTGCCTGGAGCTCCCGTTCCCGGCCGATCAGCGGATCGGCGGCGGAACGCGGCAGGTGGGAGATCGGCTGACGTTTGACCGGGTTGGGCGGAGGCCCCGCGTTCACGGTGATGGCCGAACCGTGTCCGGTGGTGATGTTGAGGTTGGTCACGGTGTTCCGGTTGCCGACGATCATCGTTCCGGACACGTCGCCCGCCCGGATTCGCGTGGAGCCGTCCGGAGGACCGTTGTTCTCTGGCATCTGTTTCTCCGGTCCTCTCCAACGCTCGGGTTCCGGCACTCGGTCATGCTGGCGCCGACCCGTCGTCGGAACCCGGCGCTTTTACCTGTTTGGTGAGATCGCCCGTGAACCGGCCGGTTCGGCCGCGGCGGCGATCCGGGCGAGGTGGTCCAGGTCGAGGATCGTGATCCTGCGGTAGCCCGTGACGACCGCGCCCGACTCCCGCAGGGCCCGCAGGGCCTTGTGGATCGACGACTCCGCGGCGCCGACCAGCGTGGCCATCTCCGGCTGCGACAGCGGGAGATGGGCTTCGTTGCGGCCGGGGCGCCCGTAGGTGACGGCGAGGTGGTGCAGGATCCTGGCCAGCCGCCCGAGCACGTCGCAACCGGTGAAGTCGACGATCCGGCTGGTCGCCGTGCGCAGCTTAGCCACCACGCTCGCGTTGAGTGCGAGCCCGATGGCGGGGTGCTGCTTCGTGCACGCCAGCAGTTCGGTGGGCAGGATGTAGCGGGCCAGCACCCGGCCGCAGGCGGTCACGGTGCCGATGCGCGGCTGACCGTCGATCCCGGCGAACTCCCCGACGAGGTCCCCGGCCATCCGCACGGCCAGCAGTGCGTCCCGACCGTCCTGTGCGTGCGCGGTGACCTTCACCGTGCCGCCGATCAGGAGCAGCGAGAAGTCCGAGGTGTCGGCCTCGCGGATGGTGATCTGACCGGCCGGGTAGGCCACGCCGTGGCCGAGCTCCAGCAGGACTCGGCGATCGGCCTCGCCGACCCGGCCGAGCAGTCCGGTCGTCGGCCAGTAGGCCCCGGCCCCGCGCATCCGTGTGTTGCTCATCGGTCACTCCTCCTCCTCGTCCGGCCGAAGCCGGACAAGCCGTATTAGTAGCCGGTTTACCCGAGGACCCCTCCTCTACGTTCTGGTTAACCATCGTGTCGGCACCGGGAATTCGGTGCCGACGGCGGTTAGATACGAGAAACGCCGGCCCTCGTCGTGTTGGCGGAGGGTATGTTAATACGAGGTACGATTAACGAGCTATTCTGGGGTGAGACATCGCGGGT
>NZ_JBHWIJ010000295.1:0-10743 GCF_042732255.1 Kitasatospora sp. NPDC059803
TGTGCGCCCCCGGCCCCCCGCGGCGGGGGGGGCCGCGCCGGGGCCCCCCGCGCCCCCCCCCCCCCACAACAACCCGGGGGGGTGGTGGGGCCCCCGGGCGCCATTGTCCGACGGCGGGGGCCGGGGGCCGGCCCGGGTGGCGGTCGACGGTCAGCGGTTGGTCAGGACTTCGGTCCGCGCCGCGCTCGACCCGACCGAGGGGTAATCGTAGTCCGGCACCGGCGCGGGAGCCGACTTCCGCCGCCGGTCGACCAGGGCGCCCACCGCGGCGATCAGCAGGCCGAACAGCGCGACCGCCGCGACGAACACCAGGGCCGGCCGGTAGCCGTCCAGCTGCGCCTGCGGGCTGTCACCGCCGGCACTGCCGGCGGTGATCATCGCGGTCGCGCCGGCCAGGACCACCGCTGTGCCGACCTGGATCGCGGTGTTGACCAGGCCGGAGGCCAGGCCCTGCTCGTCGTCGCCCACGCCGTCGGTGGCGGCGATGTTCACCGAGGGGAAGGCCAGCGCGAAGCCCACGCCGAGCAGCAGCATCGAGGGCAGGACCAGACCCACGTACGAGCTGTGCTCGTCCAGCCGCAGGAACAGCGCGAACGCGCCGACCAGGGCCAGCAGGCCGATCGGCAGCAGCCGGCCGGTGCCGAAGCGGTCCACGATCGGGCCCATGAACGGTGCCGAGAGCGCGATGAAGGCGCCGGCCGGCAGCAGCCCGAGGGCCATCTGCAGCGCCGACCAGCCCAGCAGGTGCTGCAGGTAGAGGGTGACGACGAACTGGAACCCGCCGTACGCGCCGGCCATGGCGAAGGCGATCACGTTGGCCCGGGCGACCGAGCCGTTGCGGAAGATGCCGAGCCGGACCAGTGGGTGGGCGGTGCGGCTCTCGACCAGCAGGAAGGCGGCGGCCAGTGCGGCGACCACGACCAGCGAGCCGACGGTGCGCAGGCTCAGCCAGCCGGCGCCCTGCGCCTCGGTGGCGGTGAACACCAGCAGCAGCACGGTCGCGGTGCCGGTGATCGCGCCCAGCACGTCGTAGCCGCCCTTGGCGCGTTCCTCGGTAGGGCGGGGGAGCAGCCGGACCGCGAAGAACAGGGCGAGCAGCGCGACCGGGACGGGCATCAGGAACGTCCAGCGCCAGCCGACGGAGGTGAGCAGCCCGCTGAGCACCAGGCCGAGCGAGAAGCCGCTGGCGCCGCAGGTGGTGTAGATCGACAGCGCCCGGTTGCGGGCGGGGCCCTCGGCGAAGGTCGTGGTGATGATCGACAGGCCGGCCGGGGCGGTGAAGGCGGCGCTGACGCCCTTGAGGAAGCGGGCGGCGATCAGCAGCCCGCCGTCGTCGACCAGGCCGCCGAGCAGCGAGGCGGCGGCGAAGACGCCCAGGGCGACCAGGAAGACCCGGCGGCGGCCGAGCAGGTCGGCGGCGCGGCCGCCGAGCAGCAGCAGGCCGCCGTAGCCGAGCACGTAGCCGGAGACCACCCATTGCAGGGCGGAGGTGGAGAGGTGCAGCTCGGAGCCGATGGACGGGAGGGCGACGCCGACCATGGAGACGTCCAGGGCGTCCAGGAACATGGCGGCGCAGAGCACGATCAGGGTGCCCCAGAGGCGGGGTGTCCAGCTCAGCCCGCTGGTTGACGGGGCGTCGGGTGACGTGGCGGTCGCGGTGGTCATGGGGAGGACAGTACATGCGCGTGCATTCAATGCAAATGAATAAGATGTGAACACATAATTTTACGGCGCACATGCTAGGGTGGCACCGTGGCTGATCTCGACTCCCCGGCGGAGGCCGGTCTCGTTGCGCAATGGCGCGACCTGCTGGCCCGGCATGCCGCCACGGCCTGCATGCTCGATCGCGAGCTGGGTGACAAGTGCGGGCTGGGCGTGAGCGAGTTCGAGGTGCTGGAGCGCCTGGTGGAGGGGTGCCAGGGCGGCGGCCATGCGCTGCGGGCGCAGGAGCTGGCCCACACCGTCCACCTCAGCCAGAGTGCGCTGTCCCGGGTGATCGCCCGCCTGGAGAAGGGCGGGCTGGTCACCCGGGCGATGTGCGAGAGCGACCGGCGGGCCATCGTGATCACCCTGACCGGGACCGGTCGGGAGCGGTACGAGCAGGCCAGGCCGCTCCATCGTGAGGTGCTCGAACTGACCCTCGGCGCCCCGCTCGGGCCGTTGGACGAGTCGCCGACAAGCTGACCTGCCGGCAAGCCGTCCCGCCGGCAAACTGTCCCTTCGACAACCTGACTCGGCGTCAATCCGGCGGGCTGGCAGTTGGGTTGGGCCTTTTTGGAGGGGTGAGCCCCTTTTCAGAGGAGCGAGGTCAGCCCCGGCGCGACGGCCAGCAGGACGGCTGCGGCGGGTGCGGCGAGGGCGACGACGGTGAGCCGCAGCCGGTGCGGGACGGATAGTCGCGGGCGGCCCGCGAGCAGCCGGTCCACTCGCCGCGGGGACTGCGCCAGGCCGGGCGGGCAGGAGCCGAACACCCCACGGTCCAGGTTGAGTTCGGCCAGTGCGAGGGCAGTGGTGTGCCGGCCGTGCCGGCGCGCGGCCCGGTCGTCGGCCGCCAGCTCCACCAGCTCCTCCACCTGGGCCCGGAAGGCGCTGAACACGCCGACCCCGGGGAAGCCGGAGGCGAGCGCCTGGGCGCACTGCTGGAGCCAGTGGTGCCGGGCCCGGACGTGCCCGCGCTCATGGCTCAGGACAGCGGCCAACTCCCGGTCGGTCAGCTGCTGGAGGGCGCCGGTGGTGACCACCAGGCGGGAGTCCGGGCCGGGCAGCGACCACGCCTCCGGGCGGATGTTCTCCAACACCACCAGCCGCTCCCGGCGGCTGCGGGCGGCCGCGATGGCCTCCGGCAATTCCGGTGCCCGGACCGTCAGTTGAGCATGCCGGTGGTCGCGGAGCGCCTTCGCGGAACGGACCTCGCGGGTGAGCGCCAGCACCGTCTGCAGGCCGCCCGCCGCCAGCACCGCGGCGCACAGCCGGCCCCAGCCCTCGGCGTCCTGGAGGCCGTACGCGGCCTCGACGCCGTGCGGGGCGCCCGAGAACACCAGGGCGCGCAGTTCGGGCAGCGCGGCGGAGGCGGCCAGCAGCAGGCCCAGGACGCAGCACAGCAGCACGGCCACCACCAGGCACTGCCATGCCAGCAGCGCCAGCACCGGTTCGCGCTCCGCCCAGCGGGCCCGGGCCAGCAGCCGGGGCGCGACGGTCGAGAGCAGCAGTCCGAGCAGCAGCAGGCCGATCAGGGCAGTCATCGCATGGGCTCCCCGAGTACGCACGGAACGCGACAACGCGCTCCCTGCCAACCTATGCGCTGATGACCTCCGGAGGAACGGCTTTCGACCGGCCAGTGACCAACGCCACGTCAGGGATGGGGTCTTGGATCGATCGGGGCTCACATGGTCAGGAGCATGGCGAACATGCCGATGCCCATGGTGAGTCGGCAGGCCCGGGGCAGCCCGGCGGTGCCGAGTGCCAGGGTCCCGGAGGGGGTGTGCAGGAGCCGGGTGCCGGCCCACAGGGAGTAGGCGCCGAAGTAGAGCAGGAGGGAGCCGGTCAGCAGCGGCGTGCCCGCGTCGGCGGCGTGGTGGTGATGGCCGGGGGTGGCGGTCATCGCGAGCGCCATGTACGTCATGGCGATCGCGCCGATCGCGTGGTGCAGCCGGTGTGCCCGGCGGGCCGGGGCGCGTACGGCGGCGAGCAGGAAGGCGGCGGCGGGGAGGCCGAACACCCAGGCCCAGACGGTGGCCGGGACGGCGCCGCCGGTCACGGCCATGGCGGCCATGCCGAGCCCCATCAGGGCCTCGGCGGCGTCGGACTCCCGGGCGAGTAGGCGCCGGGCGCCGAAGTGGTGAGTGGTGCCGGCGGCGCAGGGGGAGTGGCGCAGCCGGGTGAGGCAGTAGGCCCCGGCGGTGGCGGTGAGGAGCGCGAGCAGCCAGCTGATCAGCGAGGGTCCGTGCAACGGCGGCCTCCCGGGGCGACGGGGGCGGGCGGCCGGCGGCGGTGTGGCGGGGGCGGCGAACAGATGACAGATGACAGATGACAGATGTCAGCGAACAGATAACGGATAACAGATAACGTCATCTGTTATCTGTTCGCCGGCATCTGTCTCCCGCCCCTGCTCCTCGCCCGCGGCCCGCCACACCATCGCCCGCCGACCGCGGTCTGGACGGTCGTCCCGTCCACGATCACCGCTGTGGCCGGGGCGCGGGCAGGGCGCGCACTGGGGCGCACAGTGGTGCCCCCCGGTGTGCGGCCACCGGGCACACGCTCCGCCGCCCCGGCCGGCGCTCAGCCCGCGAGCCGCCCCGAGGCGACGACCCGGCTGAGGAACCGTCGCGTCCGCTCCTCCCGCGGATCGCCGAACACCTGCTCCGGCGGCCCCTGTTCGAGCACCACCCCGTCGTCCAGGAAGCAGACCTGGTCGGCCACCTCGCGCGCGAACCCCATCTCGTGGGTGGACAGGACCATCGTCATCCCCTGCTCCTTGAGGTCGCGCACCACCGAGAGCACCTCCCCGACCAGGACCGGGTCGAGCGCCGCGGTGATCTCGTCGAGCAGCAGCAGCCGGGGCCCGGTGGCCAGCGCCCGCACGATGGCGACGCGCTGCTGCTGTCCGCCGGAGAGCCGGTCCGGGTACTCCTTCGCTTTGGCCGCCAGCCCGAGCCGGTCGAGCAGTCCCAGCGCCTCCGCCTCCGCCTCGGCCCGCCCCCGTCCGTGCACCCGGCGCGGGGCGAGCGTGATGTTCTCCAGCACGGTCAGGTGCGGGAACAGGTTGTAGGACTGGAACACCACGCCGATCCGGCGACGGACGGCGTCCTGGTCTGCGCGCGGGTCGGTGATCTCCTCCCCGTCCAGGAAGACCGCCCCGTCGTCGATCCCCTCCAGCAGGTTGACGCACCGCATCAGCGTGGACTTGCCGGAGCCGGACGCCCCGATCAGCGCCGTCACCGAGTGTTCGGGCACGGCGAACCCCACGTCGCGCAGCACCACCTGGCCGCCGAAGGTCTTGCGCACGGACTCCAGCCGGAGCACGTCTCCGCTCACACCGCACCTCCCTGGAACTGCCGACGGTTCGTCCGGGCGGTCAGCCAGTCGGCGAACCGCGTCAGCGGAATGGTCAGCACGATGAACACCAGCCCCGCCACCAGGTACGGCGTGAAGTTGAACGACCGGGCCGCGATGATCTTGGCCGCGTACACCGCGTCGATCGCCCCGCCGATCGAGACCAGCCCGGTGTCCTTCTGCAGGCTGACCAGGTTGTTCAGCAGCGGCGGCACGACCCGCCGCACGGCCTGCGGGAGCACCACGTACCGCATCGCCTGCGCGTTGGTGAGCCCGAGCGACCGGGCCGCGGCCCGCTGGCTGGGGTGCACCGACTCGATGCCGGAGCGGAAGACCTCCGACACGTAGGCGGAGTACGTCAGCACCAGCGCCGCCCCGCCGAGCACCAGCGGATCGGTGGTCACCCCGCTGAGCCGCAGCGCCGGCACCCCGGTGATCATCACCAGCAGGCAGATGATCATCGGCAGCCCGAGGAAGAAGTCCACGTACGCGGTGGCCAGCAGCCGCACCGGGAGGAACACCGGCCCGCGCAGCGTCCGCAGCACCGCGAGCAGCAGGCCGAACACCAGGATCAGCGCGCCGCAGCCGAGCATCAGCTCCAGGTTGAGCCGCAGCCCCGTCAGCACCTCGGGCAGCGCCTGGCGGGCGTAGTCGGCGTTGAAGAAGGTCTTCCGAGTCACCTCCCAGCCGGGGGAGTTGACGACCAGCAGGTAGAGCGCGACCGCCATCGCCAGGGTCGACCCGGCGGCCGTCAGCGCCGACCGGCGGGCCCGGCCGCGCCGGTACGCCTCGTGTGCCAGCCGTCGTTCGGACGGGCGGTAGCCGTCGTCGTCCCCCTTGCCCCCGCCGCCGTCGCGGCCCCTCCCGTCGCGACCCTTCCCGTCGAGGCCCTTCCCGGCGCGGATCTTCCCGCCCCGGCCCGTGGCGACCGACGCCGGACCGGCCGCCACCGCGTCGCCGCTCACTTGAGCACCGGTGCCGAGACGGCGTCGGAGAGCCACTGCTTCTCCAGCTTCGCGAGCGTGCCGTCGGAGCGCAGCGCGTCCACCGCCTGCGACACGCAGCCGGTCAGCTTCGAACCCTTGTCCAGCACCAGGCCGAACTGCTCGCTCTTCGACGCCCCCTCGAACTGGCCGACCACCTGCGCCTCGGGCACCTCGGCGCCGGTGATGTAGAAGGCCGTCGGCAGGTCCACCACGAGCGCCTCGACCTGGCCGTTCTTCAGCGCGGCCTTCGCGAGGTCGTTGGAGTCGAACACGGCCGGCTGGACGCTCGGCTTGATGGTGTCGGTGATGGTGTCCAGGCTGGTGGTGCCGACCTGCGCGCCCAGCTTGGCGCCCTTCAGGTCGGCGATGCTCTTCGCGCCCGCCGCCTTGGAGTTCTTCAACGCGATGACGGCCTGGCGCACGTCGTAGTAGCCGGAGGAGAAGTCGACGGCCTGCTTGCGCTCGTCACTGATGGACACCTGGTTGATGTCGAAGTCGAAGTCCTTGGCCCCCGGCGAGGTGGCCTTGCCGAACGGCGCGACCACCCAGCTGACCTTCTCCTTGGGGTAACCCAGCTTCTCCGCCACCGCGAAGGCCACGGCGGACTCGAACCCCTTGCCGTTCTCCGGCTTGTCCTCGGTGAACCACGGGTCGTAGGCGGGCTTGTCGGTGCCGACGGTCAGCGTCCCCGCCGTCCGGGTCGCCAGCGCTCCCGGCGCGCAGCCCGCGGCGCTACCGGCCGCACCCGAGGAGCCCGAGGCGGCGGCCCCGTCGGACTTGGCGTCCTGCGGCGCGCACGCGGTCAGCGCGGCGGCCGCGGCGAGCAGCGCGGCGAGGGGCAGAGCGGCGGACGGCTTGCGGATGGTCATGGCAGGGCTCCAGTGAGGAAGGGCAGGGCGGGACAGGGGAGGCGACGGGGGCGGGCCGGGCCGGGGCCGGCCGCGGGCCCGGCGGGTCACTTCCCCCCGGTGGCGGCGCCGGAACACACACGGCATGGTCGGCGTACGGGCCCGCGTCCGCGGTGCCCTCCGAGCCGGATCAGCGACAGCGGCGGCAGAGGCCGCGTACGCGACAGCAGGCGTGACAACGAGAGGGCACCCGGAACAGGCCGATGTGGCACTCGGTCACCGTGATCACCGCCGGGAGCATGGCGGGAGGTTCGCATTCCGACGGTGCATCTGTCCAGAACATCCAGATCCCTGTCCACATGGCGGACGCCCGGCCGGCGGGCCCGCGCCCCGGGGCCCCGCCCGGGCTTCGGCGGAGCCACGCCGGAGCTTTGTCGGTCGCGACCCCCTTGAACAGGAGAACCTTTCGTACTTATGGTGTCTCCGTTGAAATAACTCCTGTCGAAGTGAGTCCCCGATGCAGAATCTTTCGCCAAGGCTCGCTGCGGCGGCCGAGGCCCCGGTCTCGACCCTCGCCGGCCACCCGGCCTGGCTGCGCCTGAAGGAGGCCGTCGAGACGCTGCGCCCGCTGCAGTCCAAGGACGGCTCGATCGACCTGTCCGCCGTCCAGCGGCACACCGTCGACCCGCTGGTGGCCACCGTCCGCGGCGCCGTCGAGGAGCTCGCCCCGCTGTTCCCGCACGACGCCGCCTACCTGGCCGCCGTCGACGCGGACCTGGCCAAGTGGGCCGACACCGGCTACCGGGAGCCCGACTTCCTGGACTCGCTGCTCGCCTTCCACCCCGCCGACCAGCGCGAGGACGGCCTGGAGCACCTCGTCGTCTTCCCGATGTACACGCAGAACGGCAACCCGGACCGCAACCTGGAAGCCGTCCTGCTGAGCGTCGTGTGGCCCGACTGGCTGGCCGAGCTGGAGCGGACCCGCTTCGACAACCCGATGTTCGTGCCGATCACCTTCACCGACTTCACGGCCGGCTACGACACCAACTCCGCCGTCCTCTTCCCCGAGACGGTCGCCGTGCGCAAGGCGCCGGAACGTTTCACCTGGGGCGGCATCTTCTGCGACCGCGAGGCCGCCCGCTTCCGCGCCGTCACCACCAGCGCCGTCCAGCAGCTCGGCCTGGAGATCCCGGCCGACGCCGAGGGCCTGCTCAAGGACCAGGACCGCGCGCAGGAGACCTTCGTCCTGTGGGACCTCGTCCACGACCGCACCCACAGCCACGGCGACCTGCCGTTCGACCCCTTCATGATCAAGCAGCGCAGCCCGTTCTGGATGTACGGCCTGGAAGAGCTCCGCTGCGACCTCACCACCTTCAAGGAGGCGGTGAAACTGGAGGCCGAGGGCAACGCGCACGCCCGCGACGTCCAGTACGCGGTCCTCTTCGACCGCCTGTTCCGCTTCCCGGTCAGCGGCGACCGCGTCCGCAACTACGACGGCATGGGCGGCCAGCTGCTCTTCGCCTACCTGCACAAGCACGACGCGCTGCGCTGGCGCGACAACCGCCTCAGCATCGACTGGGACCGGGCCCCGCAGGTCACCAACGCGCTCTGCGCCGAGATCGAGACCCTCTACCGCGACGGCATCGACCGGCCCAAGCCGGCCCACTGGATCGCCGCCTACGAGCTGGTCTCCCGCTACCTCACCCCGCACCCCGCCTCCACCTGGGCGAAGGGCTCCGACGCGCTGCCGCTCGACATCACCGACGGCAAGGCCCTCAACAAGGCGCTGTGCGACGCGGTGCTCCCGGACGAGTTCCCGCTGAGCATGTTCTACGAGGCCCTGTCCAAGAAGCTCGGCGGCGTCATCGCCGCCACCGCCGGCATCACCGGCACCGGTATCCAGGGAGCCGCCGCGTGACCACGACCACCAAGTCCCCGCTGGCCGGCAAGGTCATCGCCGTCGCCGGAGCCAGCGGCCCGGCCGGCCAGGCGGTGCTGCGCCGCCTCACCGCCGACGGCGCCACCGTGATCGGTGCCGACATCGACGCCCAGCGCCTCGAATCCGCGCTGGACGCCACCCGCATCGCCGTGCGCGGGGCCAAGGTCAGCGGACAGGTGATCGACCTGCTCGACCCGCAGGAGGTCCACGACTGGGCCGACCACCTGGAGGCCGAGCACGGCCACGTCGACGGTCTGTTCCACCTGGTCGGCGGCTGGCGCGGCAGCAAGACCTTCTTCGACACCCGCCTGGACGACTGGGACTTCCTGCACGACACCGTCGTGCGCACCCTCCAGCACACCTCGCTGGCCTTCCAGCCCGCCCTGGTCCGCAGCTCCGCCGGCCGCTACGCGATGATCTCCGCCGCCGCGGCCCACAAGCCCACCGCGGGCGGCGCCGCCTACGCGGCCGCCAAGGCCGCCACGGAGGCCTGGACCCTCGCCATGGCCGACTCCTTCAAGAAGGAGACCACCGCCCCCGACGGCGAGCCCACCGCGGCGGCTGCCATCCTGGTCATCAAGGCGCTGGTCAGCCCCGAAATGCGGGCCGAGAAGCCGGAGGCGAAGTTCGCCGGCTTCACCGACACCGCCGACCTCGCCGGACACCTGGCGGGCCTCTGGGACCGCCCCGCAGCAGAACTGAACGGACAGCACCTGTGGCTGACAGCCCGATGACCGACCTCACCCGTACGGACGCGGTTCGGCGGCACGACCCCGCCGTCCGCGGCTTCGCCAGCGACAACTACGCCGGCGTGCACCCGGAGATCCTCGCCGCGATAGCCCTCGCCAACGGCGGCCACCAGATCGCCTACGGCGAGGACGACTACACGGCCCACCTCCAGGACGTCTTCCGCCGACACTTCGGAGACAAGGCCGAGGCCTACCCCGTCTTCAACGGCACCGGCGCCAACGTGGTCGCCCTCCAGGCGCTGCTCCCGCGCTGGGGCGCCGTGGTCGCCGCCGAATCCGCCCACATCAACGTGGACGAGGGCGGCGCCCCGGAGAAGATGGGCGGCATCAAGCTGCTCACCGTCCCCACCCCGGACGGCAAGCTCACCCCCGAGCTGCTCGACAAGCAGGCCTGGGGCTTCGGTGACGAGCACCGAGCGCAGCCGCTCGCGGTCTCCATCACCCAGAGCACCGAGCTCGGCACCCTCTACACCGCCGACGAGATCCGCGCGATCACCGAGCACGCCCACCAGCTCGGCATGCTCGTCCACGTCGACGGCTCCCGCCTGGCCAACGCCGCCGCGGCGCTCGGCCTGCCGCTGCGCGCCTTCACCACGGACGTGGGCGTCGACGTGCTGTCCTTCGGCGGCACGAAGAACGGCCTGCTGCTCGGCGAGGTCGTGGTGGTGCTCAACCCCGAGCGGGTGCGGAACATCAAGTTCCTGCGCAAGACCTCGATGCAGCTCGCCTCGAAGATGCGCTTCCTCTCCGTCCAGTTCGAGGCGCTGCTCTCCGGCGACCTCTATCTGCGCAATGCCGGGCACGCCAATGCGATGGCCAGCCGGCTGGAGGCGGCCGTCCGTGGGATCGACGGCGTCGAGATCGTGCGCCCGGTCCAGGCGAACGCGGTGTTCGCGATCCTCCCGCGCGAGGTGAGCGAGCGGCTGCAGAAGCACTACCGCTTCTACTTCTGGAACGAGCACACCGGCGAGGTGCGCTGGATGTGTTCGTACGACACCACGGAGGCCGACATCGACGGCTTCGTGGCGGCCATCGTCGAGGAGATGGGCCGCGCCTGACGGTGCCTGAACATCGGATCGCCCCTGCCCGGGACCCCGGGCGGGGGCGATTTGCATGTGGCGGGCCTGTCCCCGTACAGTTCCGGAGTCGCCGCGAGAGAGCGGGGGCAA
>NZ_JBHWIJ010000296.1:0-10679 GCF_042732255.1 Kitasatospora sp. NPDC059803
CGGGGGGGCCCCGGGGGGGGGGGGGGGGGGCGCCGCGCGGCGGCGCGCGCGGGCGCCCCCCGGGCGCGCGGGTCGGGGGGGGCGGGGGCGGGGGGCCCCGCCGGCGACACGGCCGGATGTGGCGCCGGTCACACGATCGGGGCCCTCGGGGGCCTCCGGGTGAGAAGGGTCACGCCCGGCGGGCGGGCGGGCGTCCGGGCGGCGGCAGGGCCCGGCAGGACTGGGCGGGCGGGGTCGCGACACGGTCCGAGGTCCTGTCCGCTTCGGGACCTTGGTCGCGACTCCGGCCGACCTTCGGCCCGGTGGCGGCCCCCTCGTACCCGGGCAACCGTGGACGGTCGCCCGGTGTGAGCGGGTGATGGCGCCGTCCGCCGGACGGCGTCTTTTCTTGCCGTCTACCCGGCGCACGGTGAGCGGGCCATCCGCCGCCGTACGCTCCGGAGGACCCCCAGCACATGTCCCAGACCATCGACAACGCCCCGTATACCGCCTTCCACCGGAGACTGGCCCTCGCCTGTTCCGGTGGGCCGCTGCTCGACGGCTACATCCTGAGCATCGTCGGCGTCGCCCTGATCGGGATGCGACCCGAGCTCGGCCTGTCCACCGCGGAGGTCAGCCTGATCGGCGCCGCCGCGCTGGTGGGCATGTTCGTCGGCGGCGCGCTCTTCGGCGTGCTGACCGACCGGATCGGCCGGGAGGTGATGTACACCGCCGACCTGCTCGTGATGGTCGCCTGCTCGGTGCTCTCCTTCTGGGTCGACACGGTGTGGGCGATCGCCGTGCTGCGCTTCGTGCTCGGCATGGCCGTGGCCGCCGACTACCCCATCGCCACGTCCCTGCTCGCCGAGTGGCTGCCCGCCAAGCAGCGCGGGCGGCTGCTCGGTCAGCAGATCATCGCCTGGTACGCCGGCTCCGTGCTCGCCTACGTGGTGGGCTACGCGTTCCTGGAGCTGGCCGGGCCCGGCAGTTGGCGGTGGATGCTCGCGAGTTCCACGGTGCTGTGCGTGGTGTTCCTGGTGATCCGTCGCGGTACGCCGGAGTCCCCGCGCTGGCTGGCCGCCCACGGGCGGGTCGGCGACGCGGTGCGCGTGGTCGAGAAGCACCTCGGCGTACGGGTGGACGGCCGCGAGCTGATGCCCGACCCGGCCGAGCGCGGCCGCCCCGGCGGGCTGCGCCTGCTGATGACCCCGCCCTACCGGCGCCGCACCCTGTTCTGCGGCCTGTTCTTCCTCTGCCAGGTCGGCCCGCTGTTCGCGATGCTCACCTTCGGCCCGCAGATCCTCTCCTCCTTCGGCATGCCCGGCGGCACCGTGATGGAGACCCTGGGCACCGGGCTGATCAGCCTCGTCTTCCTGCTCGGCTGCTTCCCGGCGCTGCGCCTGATCGACACCCGCGGCCGGCGCCCCGTCATCATCTGGTCGTTCGCCCTGATGGCCGTCCCGCTGGCCCTGCTGGGCGTGTGGCCCACCGCCCCGGCGGCCATCGCCCTGACGGCGCTGTGCGCGTACGCCTTCCTGTGCGGCGGGCCCAACGTCCTCGACTGGACCTACCCCAACGAGCTCTTCCCCACCGAGATCCGGGCGACGGCGGTGGGCGTGGCGACCTCGGTGAGCCGGATCGGCGCGGCCGTCGGCACCTACCTGCTGCCGCTGTCGCTGTCCGGGCTGGGCACCGGCCCGACCATGCTCATCGCGGCCGGCACCACCGTGGTCGGCCTGCTGGTGTGCGTGCTGTGGGCCGAGGAGACCCGGGGCACCGCCCTGGGCGCCGCCCCGGCCGCGGGCCGCAAGGCCGCCAGGCCGGCCGTCCCGGGGCAGCGCGTCCCGCAGACGGCGCGCTGAGGGCGCGCCGAGCTGCGCTGCGGGTGCGCTGAGCTGCGCTGACGGCCACCGCGTGACGCACCGGCGGCGGCGGGCCCGGCCCGCCCCGCGGGCGGCCCCCCGCCCCCCCACCCCCCGTCATTTGGGGCGCTGGGGGCCCGGGCCGGGTTGCACCGGTGGCCCCCCCCCTTTGGGGCCCCCCCCTTTTTTTTATTGGTTGGGCGCCCCTTCGTCGTGTCGTGCCCGGGCCGGGGGCCGGTCAGCCGTTGTTGCCGCCGTGCTTGCCGCCGTTGCCGTTGCCACCGTTGCCGCCGTTGTTCCCGCCGATGACGCCCGGCGGGAAGGTGAACCCGCCGCCGATCATCCCGCCGGCGTTGTTGCTGCCGCCGCCCGGGTTGCCGCCGCCGGGGTTCCCACCCGGGTTCCCGCCCGGGTTGCCACCGGGGCTCCCCGCGGGGTTCCCGCCCTGGGGCGGCGGGTTGCCGCCGGGCTGCTGCTGGGCGTTGGGGTCGGCCGGCGGCGTGGCCCCGCCGCTCAGGTTGGCGTTGGGGTCGGTCTTGGGCGCCGGGTCCGGGATGTTGATGGTCTGGATCTGCTCCGGCGACGAGCCCTTGAGGGCCTGGTTCATCGCCAGCTGCCAGATCGGACCGGGGCCGTCGGCGCCGAACACCTCGTCGAAGTGCTTGCCGCCGATGTTGATGTTCTTCATCTTGACGCCGCCGGCCGGGCCGCCGAGCCAGACGGAGGTGGCCAGCGACGGGGTGTAGCCGCTGAACCAGGCGGCCTTCTTCTCGTCGGTGGTACCGGTCTTACCGGCGATCTGCCGGCCGTCGTCGAGCTTGAGCGCGGCCGCGGTGCCCTTCTCGGTCACGTTGAGCAGGACGGTGTTGAGGGCGTCCGCGGTCTGCTCGGAGAAGGCCTGGCTGCAGGTGGTCTGCGGGACCTTGACCTCCTTGCCGTCGACCGTGCTGATCTTGTTGATCGCGACCGGGGTGCAGTACTTGCCGCGGGCCGCGAAGGTCGCGTAGACGTTCGACATGGTCAGCGGGCTGAGCTCCAGGGTGCCGAGGACCATCGAGGGGACCTCCTGGAAGGCGTCGCCCTTGGCGGACTGGGTGATGCCCAGCTTGTTGGCCATCTGCTTCATCGCGCAGAGGCCGACCTGCTGCTCCATCTGCACGAAGTAGGTGTTGACCGAGAGGGCCATGGCCTGCTTGAGCTCGTACGGGCCGACCTCGCCGGTCGACTCGTTCTTCACCGTGGCCTTGGGCTTGTCGGTGTTCCTCCAGGTACCCGTGCAGGTGGTCATCTGCGGGTAGTCGATCTTGTTCTCGGAGGGGAACGGCTGGGTGGGCGACAGGCCCGACTCCAGGGCCGCCGCGGCGAGGATCGGCTTGAACGTCGAGCCGGTCTGGAAGCCGTTGCCGCCGCCCATCGCGGAGTCGACGTTGAGGTTGACGACGGTCTGGTTCTTGTTCGGGTCCAGGCCGTACGGGCGGGTCTGGGCCATGGCCAGGATCTTGCCGGTGCCGGGCTCCATCATGGTCGCGGCGGCCGAGACCGTGTCCGTCACGTTGACCTTCTTGGTGACGGCGTTCTGGGCGGCGGCCTGCTTGTCCGGGTCCAGCGTGGTGTAGATGTTCAGACCGCCGGTGTCCCACAGCTTCTTGCGGTCGGCGACGCTCTTGCCGAACGCCGGGTCCTGCTTGACCACGTGGCGCACGTAGTCGCAGAAGAAGCCCATGCCGGCCTGGGCGGTGATGCAGCCGTTCTGCGGGTCCTTGAACTTCAGGCCCAGCGGGGCGGCCTTGGCCTCCTTGGCCTGGTCCGCGGTGATGTGCTTGTTCTCGAGCATCTTGTCGATCACGACGTTGCGGCGCTTGACCGTGTTGTCGGGGTAGCGCACCGGGTCGTAGGACGACGGGTTCTGCACCATGCCGGCCAGGGTGGCGGCCTCGGCGACGGTCAGGTCCTTGTTGCTCTTGCTGAAGTAGCGCTGGGAGGCGGCTTCGATGCCGTAGGCCTGGTGGCCGTAGAAGGTGATGTTGAGGTAGTTGGTGAGGATCTGGTCCTTCGACAGGTCCTCCTCCAGCTTGATCGCGACCTTGAGTTCCTGGATCTTGCGGCCCAGGGTCTTGCGCTGCGCCTCCAGCACCGCGGCCTGGTCGTCGCCGGCCTTCTCGACGTTGACGTTCTTCACGTACTGCTGGGTCAGCGTCGAGGCGCCCTGCGAGGTGGTGCCGCTCTCGGCGTTCTTGCCGATGGCGCGGAGCACGCCCTTGAGGTCGACGGCGCCGTGCTCGTAGAAGCGGGCGTCCTCGATGTCGACCTGGGCGTGCCGCATGAACGGTGACATCTGGTCGGCGGTGAGGACGGTGCGGTCGCGCTCGTACACCTTGGCGATCAGGCCGCCCTTGGCGTCGAAGATCTGCGTCGCCTGGGTGAGCGGCGGGGTCTTGAAGTCATCGGAGATGTTGGAGAAGCTCTCCGCCGTGTCCTTGGCGGTCAGCCCGATGGCGCCGACGGCGGGCAGGGCGAGGCCTGCCAGCAGGACTCCGGAGAGCACGCTGACGCCCAGGAACTTCACTCCGTGTCCCGCGATGTCGAGCGGCGACTCGCGGCGCTTATCGCGCGGAGCTCCGGTGTTGCCTGGGGGCTGGGATGCCTGGGGGCGCTTCGGTGCCATGAGGAGAACCCTACGTCCCGGAATCCCGCCCATAGGGGCAGGTGTTCCCCTACGCTTGTCACAAGCTTGCGACAGCTTCGGTGCGTCAACACCATTCACTCTTGTGAGTGCAGAGACTTGCCCGAATTGCCCGATATTAGAGGGTTTTTGAGGCGGCTGCGGCCTGCTGCACTCGTGTGAACGGTAGCGCTCTGTGATGACGCGCGTGGCGAGAGTTGCTGCGCCGCGATTGACAAGGCTTGCGACCTGCGATCACTCCAACGAGTGAGCTGACCGGTACCCATAGTCCAATCGGGTCATGCGAGATTGAGCCCGGAGGGGCTGTTGCTCGCTGTCGTTCTTCCGTAACGTCCTCAACTGGCAACGGTGAATATGCCGTTGCCGCCGTGGGGGAGCCTCGATACGGGAGAGGACGGCGCCGGGATGGGCTGGGTTGACGACTGGAGTGCGCAGGCCGCCTGCCGCACGAGTGATCCGGACGAGTTGTTCGTCCAGGGGGCGGCGCAGAATCGCGCCAAGGCGGTGTGCAGCGGTTGCCCCGTCCGCACGGAGTGCCTGGCGGACGCACTGGACAACCGGGTCGAGTTCGGGGTCTGGGGCGGGATGACGGAACGCGAGCGCCGGGCGCTGCTGCGCCGCCGCCCGACGGTCATCTCGTGGCGGAGGCTGCTGGAGACGGCCCGCACCGAGTACGAGGAGTCCCTCGCGACCGGCGTGATACTGACGGACTACGCCCAGGCGGGCTGAGCACGCCGGCGCGGTGCGGACCCGCGCCGTGGCAGACCGGTGCCGGGGGGCCATCGGGCTGAGGACATCGATGCCTGGCGCACTCGTGTCCGGCGCACCCGCGCCGAGGACGTTCACGCTGAGGACATCCGTGCTGAGGACATCCGCATCGAGGACATCCACATCGAGGGCGTTCGCGCCGGGCGCTCCGGTGCCGGGCGCCCGGGCCGGGCCGGTGCCTACGCGGTGCCGCTGAGCCGGTCCCCGATGGCGCGCAGCCCGTCCAGGTCGTGCACGTCGCCCGGCAGCGCGGCGACCTCCACGATCGGCACGTCCGGGTACACGGAGACGAAGCGGTCGCGGGTGCGGCGCTCCCGCCCCATGATCTGCATCCGTTCGGCGTGCAGCCTCAGCAGCCCGGCCGCGAGCAGTTCGGCCTCGGGCGAGGCGTGCTCCGAGCCGTTCTCCTCCAGTGCCTCTGCGGCCGCCAGCGCCCGTTCCGCGGTGAGCTGCGGCGCGCCCGAGCCGTGTACCCGGTTGAGCACCAGACCGGCCAGCGGCATCCGGTCCGCGGCGAGCCGGTCGACGAAGTACGCCGCCTCGCGCAGCGCGTCCCGCTCCGGCGCGGCCACCACCAGGAACGCCGTGCCCGGCGCCTTGAGCAGCTGGTACGTGCGGTCGGCGCGCTCGCGGAAGCCGCCGAACATGGAGTCCATCGCGCTGACGAAGGTCTGCACGTCGGTGAGCAGCTGGGCGCCGAAGATCTTGCCCAGGGTGCCGGTGATCAGGCCCATGCCGGCGTTGAGGAACCTCATCGCGCTGCGGCCGCCGACCTTGGCGGGGGCGGTCAGGATCCGGATCACCCGGCCGTCGAGGAAGGAGCCGAGCCGGTTGGGCGCGTCCAGGAAGTCCAGCGCGGAGCGGGACGGCGGGGTGTCGACGACGATCAGGTCCCATTCCTCGGCGTCGCGCAGCTGCCCGAGCTTCTCCATCGCCATGTACTCCTGCGTGCCCGCGAAGCCGGCCGACAGGGACTGGTAGAACGGGTTCTCCATGATCGCCTTGGCCCGTTCGGGTTCGGCGTGGGCGAGCACGACCTCGTCGAAGGTCCGCTTCATGTCGAGCATCATGGCTTGCAGCTCGCCGTCGCCGGTGACCCCCTTGACGACCCGGGGGGTGTTGTCCAGCTCGGTGAGGCCCATCGACTGGGCGAGCCGGCGGGCCGGGTCGATGGTCAGAACGACGACCTTGCGGCCGCGTTCGGCGGCCCGCAGGCCGATCGCCGCGGCGGTGGTGGTCTTGCCGACGCCGCCGGAGCCGCAGCAGACGATGATCCTGGTCCTCGGGTCGTCGATCAGCCTGTCGACGGCGAGCCGGCTGCCGACGGCCCGGACACCGCTGCCGCCGTTGCCGACCCCGCCGCTGCTACCGCCGCCGTGGGCCCGGCCGCCCCCGCCGTTCCCGCTGGCTCCGCTGGTTCCGTTGGTGGTCACGCCGCCCCCTGCCGCTTCAGTTCGCCCGCCAGCCGGTACAGCCCGCCGAGGTCCACGCCCTCGCCCAGCAGTGGCAGTTCGTACGTGGGGAGCCGCAGTTGCTGGAGGTCGGCGCGCTGCTCGCGCTCCAGCTCGACCCGCTCGGCGTGCTCCCTGGCCTGCTCCAGCAACGGGTCGAGCAGCGGCTCCACCGCCGCCCGGACCGTCTCCGGCTTGCGCGAGCGCCCGCCGAGCCCGGCCTCGCCGAGGGCCAGGGCGACCTCCTCGCGGTGGTTCCCGTCCACCGCGGCCACCGCCGCGGCGTCCAGCACCGGCGGCCGGACCATGTTGACCATCACCCCGCCCACCGGGAGCCTGGCCTCGCGCAGCTCGGCGAAGCCGTCGACCGTCTCCTGCACCGGCATCTCCTCCAGCAGGGTGACCAGGTGCACCGCGGTCTCCGGCGATTTCAGCACCCGCATCACGGCCTGCGCCTGGGTGTGTATCGGCCCGATCCGGGCCAGCCCGGCGACCTCGGCGTTCACGTTCAGGAACCGGGTGAGCCGCCCGGTCGGCGGCGCGTCCATCACGACCGCGTCGTAGCGGCGGCGGCCGTCGGGGCCCTTGCGCCGGGCCGCCTCGCAGGCCTTGCCGGTGAGCAGGACGTCCCGTACGCCGGGCGCGATGGTGGTCGCGAAGTCGACGAAGCCGACCTTCTGCAGCGCCTTGCCGGCCCGGCCGAGCTTGTAGAACATCTCCAGGTACTCGAGCAGCGCCTGCTCGGGGTCGATGGCCAGCGCGAACACCTCGCCGCCGCCCCCGCCGCCCCCGTCGTCGGGGGGCAGGCCCAGCTGGGCGCGGGAGACCGCGGCGATCCGGCGCTCCTCGTACGGGAGGGCGGCGATGCCGAACAGTTCGGCGATGCCCTGGCGCCCCTCGACCTCGATCAGCAGCACCCGGCCGCCGTCGGCGGCGAGCGCCAGCGCCAGCGCGGCGGCCAGCGTGGTCTTCCCGGTGCCGCCCTTGCCGCTGACCACGTGCAGCCGGACGCCCTCCCAGTCGGGGTCGCGCCGGGCCGCCTGGCCGGGGGTGCGTGCCACGCTCCGTCTCCGTCCGTCTCGTGGGCCGGGGCCGCTCCGTCGGCCGGCCCGAACTACCGGTGCCCTCTCGCGAGGGTAACCAGGGAGCGCGCCGGATGCCCGGAGCACCAGGGGGGCCGGGCCTGAATCATGCCCCCTTTGTGGGCCACCTCACACGCCGGTCCGTGGGCGGCGCCGATCGCGGTGGCCGCTCGTCTAGAGTCTGGCCATGACCAAGTGGGAATACATGACGGCGCCTCTGCTCGTGCACGCCACCAAGCAGATCCTGGACAACTTCGGCTCGGACGGCTGGGAGCTCGTCCAGGTCGTGCCGGGCCCGAATCCGGAGCAGCTGGTGGCCTACTTCAAGCGGGAGAAGAACGCATGAGCAAGGTCGAGGCCAAGCTCGCCGACCTGGGGCTGACCCTGCCGCCGGTGGCCGCTCCGGTCGCCGCGTACGTGCCGGCCCTGCGCTCGGGCGAGTTCGTGTTCACCTCCGGCCAGCTGCCGGTCGTCGGCGGCAAGCTGCCGAGCACCGGCAAGGTCGGCGCCGAGGTCTCCCCGGAGGAGGCCAAGGAGCTCGCGCAGACCTGCGCGCTGAACGCGCTGGCCGCGATCAAGTCGGTGATCGGTGACCTGGACCAGATCGAGCGGGTCGTGAAGGTGGTCGGCTTCGTCGCCTCCGCCCCCGACTTCACCGGCCAGCCGGGCGTGATCAACGGTGCCAGCGAGCTGCTCGGCAAGGTGCTGGGCGAGGCCGGGGTGCACGCCCGCAGTGCGGTCGGCGTCGCGGTGCTGCCGCTGGACGCCCCGGTCGAGGTCGAGCTCCAGGTGCGCGTCAAGAACAGCTGAGTGTGATCGCGAAAGGCGGGGTTGGGCCTGTCCAACCCCGCCTTCGTACGCTTAGCATCCGGGCATGGACCATCGAGCGACGACGCTCCCGATGCCGCCCGGTTGGCCCGCCCGGATCCGGGCGGTCGACTCCGGCGTGCTGACCCCGCCGGTGCCCAGGCTCGCCGCGACGGTCGTGCTGCTGCGCGACGCGGCCGCCGGGCCGCAGGCGTACCTGCTGCGCCGGCGCACCTCGATGGCCTTCGCGGCCGGCATGTACGCCTACCCGGGCGGCGGGGTGGATCCGCGCGACGCCGAGGTGGAGACGGGCTGGGCCGGACCGGCGCCCGAGGAGTGGGCGCGGCGGCTCGGGGTGGACGCCCGGACGGCGCGGGCGGTGGTCTGCGCGGCCGTCCGCGAGACCTTCGAGGAGGCCGGCGTCCTGCTGGCCGGCCCGGACGCGGACAGCGTCGCCGCGCCGCGCGACTGGAGCGCCGAGCGGGCGGCGCTGGAGGCGCACGAGCTCTCCTTCGCCGAGTTCCTCCGCGACCACGCCCTGGTGCTGCGCAGCGACCTGCTGGGCGGCTGGGCCCGCTGGGTCACCCCGGAGTTCGAGGAGCGCCGCTACGACACCTGGTTCTTCGTCGCGGCGCTGCCGGCCGGGCAGAGCGCGGCCCTGGAGGTCGGCGAGGCCGACCGGGTGGCCTGGCTGACGCCCGCCGAGGCCGTTCTCGGATACCAGGAGGGCCGGTTCGGGATGCTGCCGCCGACCGTGACGGTGCTGCGCGAGCTGGCGCCGGTGCGCACCGCCGCGGAGGCGCTGGACGCGGCCGTCGGGCGGTCGCTGGAGCCGGTGCTGGGCCGGGCCGAGGTCCGGGGCGACCGGATGACGGTCCGCTGGCCCGGGTACGACGAACTGACCATCGACGGGGACTTCCCCGAGGACGCCTGACCGCACCGGCCCCGCCCTCGTCGGCGCTGTCGCCGACGACGCCGCCGAACAGACTCGAAACAGAGAACAGAGAGGACCGACGCCCGATGACCCACAACGCCGTGGCTCGCCGGACGGCACCCGAGCTGCCCGCCCGCCGCCTGATCCCCCGTACCCCGGCCTGCGAGAGTCAGGTCCCGTTCGTCGAGACGGCCCAGCGGCCGCTCGTCCGGGTCCTGCCGCTCAGGGCCCTGCACCGGCCCCGCGGGGACAACCGGTGAGCGGGCTCCTGCCGGGCGACCCGGCCGCCACCATCGACGGCGAGGCCACGCCCCGGGCGCTGTGCGTGCTGGCGCCGAACCCGTCGCCGATGACGCTGGACGGCACCAACACCTGGCTGCTCTCCGAGCCCGGCTCGGACCTCGCCGTGGTGGTCGACCCCGGCCCGCTGCACGAGGGCCACCTGCGCCGAGTGGTCGACCTCGCGGAACAGCGGGGCAAACGCATCGCGCTGACCCTGCTCACCCACGGCCACGCCGACCACTCCGAGGGCGCGGCCCGCTTCGCCGAACTCACCGGCACCGAGGTGCGCGCCCTGGACCCGGCGCACCGGCTGGGTTCCGAGGGCCTGGTCAACGGCCAGCGGCTGGACGTCGGCGGCCTCGACCTGCGGGTGGTCGCCACCCCCGGCCACACCTCGGACTCGCTGACCTTCCACTTGCCCGCCGACGGCGCGATCCTCACCGGCGACACCGTCCTCGGCCGCGGCACCACGATGGTCGCCCACCCCGACGGCCGGCTCGGCGACTACCTGGACTCGCTGCGCCACCTGCACACGATGGCCTCCGCGCACGGCGTGCGGACGGTGCTGCCCGGCCACGGTCCGGCGCTCGCGGACGCGCTCGGCGCCGTCGACTACTACCTCGCCCACCGGGCCAACCGGCTCGCCCAGGTGGAGACCGCGGTCGAGGCCGGCTGCCGGACCGCGGACGAGGTGGTGGCCCGGGTCTACGCCGACGTCGACCGGGCGCTCTGGCCGGCCGCCGAGCTCTCGGTCCGGGCGCAGCTGGAGTACCTGGAGGAGCACGGGCTGATCCCGGGCCTCGACTGATCCCGTCGCGCGCGGGGCGGGCA
>NZ_JBHWIJ010000297.1:0-10641 GCF_042732255.1 Kitasatospora sp. NPDC059803
CCTGGTGGCCTGGCCCGCCCCCTCCGGCGTTCCGGCGTTCCGGCGTTCCGGCGTTCCGGCGTTCCGGCGTTCCGGCGCAGGCTGGATAGGGTCGGGGTTACCGGCCAGTCGCCCGCAGGAGAGCAGCCCATGAGCACGCCGCCGTTCCTCACCCTTCCCCGCTGTGCCCGCGCGCTGCGGCTGTCGACCAGCCGCGGCGGGTTCGCCGCGCTGCGGGCCGAGCCGGACGGGCCGGTGCGCGGCTCGGCACTGCTGGTGCCGGGCTTCACCGGCAGCAAGGAGGACTTCATCGCCCTGCTGGAGCCGCTGGCGGCGGCGGGCTACCGGGTGACCGCCGTCGACCAGCGCGGCCAGTACGAGACCGGCGGCCCGGACGACCCGGCCGCGTACGCCGTCGAGGCGCTCGGCGCGGACGTCCGGGCGCTCACCGAGGCCGTGGCCGCCGACGGCGGCGGGCCGCCGCACCTGCTGGGGCACTCCTTCGGCGGCCAGGTGGTCCGGGAGGCGGTGCTGGCCGCGGCCGCGGACGGCCCGTCGCCGTGGCGCTCGCTGACCCTGATGTCCACCGGCCCGGGCGCGATCGATCCGGCCGAGGCGGCCCGCACCAAGCTGCTGCTGGACGTGCTGCCGGTCATGAGCCTGGAGGAGATCTGGCAGGTCATGCGGCAGATGGAGGAGGGCAGCGGGGACCAGAAGCAGCGCCCGGAGCCGGCCGTCGCGGAGTTCCTGCACCGCCGCTGGCTGGCCAACGTGCCGCTGTCGCTGAGCGTCACCGGTGGTCATCTGGTCGCCGCGCCGGACCGGGTGGCCGAGCTGGCCGCCGCCACCGCCGGCCTGCCGGTGCTGGTGCTGTCCGGGGTGCGGGACTACGCCTGGCCGGTGCCGGAGCAGACCCGGATGGCGGAGCGCCTGGGGGCCCGCCGGGTGGTCGTCGAGGACGCCGGCCACTCCCCCAACGCCGAACGCCCGGCCGCCACGGCCGGGGCGCTGGCCGCGTTCTGGGCCTGAACCGGGCCGATCCGGAGAGTGGTCTGAACCACTTCTCGAAGTTCGACCGTCTTCAACACAGGACAAAAGTCGTTAGTTACGGTAATCTTTGATTCTGTCCGGGAATCATCGCCGGCCTCCGCGTCGGCGCGAATCAGCCGAAACCTGGACTTCACGGGCGGGCAACGACCCGGAAGCACCACCACGTCACCGTGGTTCACGAGGCACCAGACGCACCGGGCAAGCAGGGGGAGCCCTTGCCGCAGCAGACCGCCGCACGTACGAACCGAGCGATCCGGCCGCACCGCCGGACCCGTAGGACCCCTCAAGGGCTGGTATCCACCCAGCCGCAATCGCCCCGACCGACGGGGCAGGAACAGGAGACGCCCATGACGAAGACCATGCGCTTCGAGATCGTTCGACTGGACGACGCCAACGGCTCCGCCGCCGACCGCCTGATAGCCGACGCCGAGACCGTCCGCGAGTTCGTCCAGGCCGCCGCCCGCACCGGTGAGCGCCTGCTCATCCGCCCGTGCCCGACCGTCTGACCACGCGCGGCGCCTCCGACCGGGAGCCCTCACCCGCCGCCGACGAGCCGGGAGCGTCCGATCTGGACGTTCCGATACCCGACTGACGCCCTGTCACCGCGATCGCCGATGACGGGGCGTCAGTGTGTCCGGGCCCTGCGCCCGTCGACGTTTGCCGCCGCCCGCCACGGGACATCCCCCAACGGGAACCGCCCGTGCCGCGCCGCCCCACCCCGCGCCGAACGGGCCCCGCCACCGACAGGTGCCGCCGAGCCCTCCGTACGGGTGATCGTCCTTGACGCGGCGGTCCGGAGGGAGGAGCGTTGTCGCCTATGAGGGGCGAGCCAAGCTGCCCGAGGTGCGCCGGTCGGGTCCGCGCCCCCGGTCTGTTCTCAGACACCTGGCAGTGCGACCGGCACGGAGCCGTGCACCCGATGCAGCCCGTGCTGCCACCGAGCGTCGAAGCCCTGGGCGTCGCCGTCGCCCGCTCGCAGGTCCCCGTCTGGCTGCCCTGGCCGCTCCCGGTCGGCTGGCTCTACACCGGCATCGCCCACGTCGGCGACGACGTCTCCGGCGCCCGGGCCACCGCCGTCGCCTGCTCCGGACCGGCCCCGCTCGGCGGCTTCGGCGAGCTGGTGCTCGTCGCCGAGGAGCTGGGGGTCGGCCTCGGCGCCCGCTACGCCGGGATGCCCGGGCCCGATCCGGGCGACTCCGTCGGCCTCTACAAGCCCGCCGACGCCAAGCTGCTGGCCGCCGGCCGGCCCACCCCGATGTTCCACATCCCGGACGCCCCGGCCGACCGCGCGGTGTTCGTCGGCGAGGCCCGCGGCCTCTGGCTCTGGGCGGTCGCCTGGCCCGAGCAGTCCGCCCTGGTGATGTACGACGAACTCGTCCTCACCGACCTGCGCGAGGCCGGCGCCGAACTGGACCTGCTCCCCTGCGGGGCCCTCTCCCCCCGCCTGCTGGGATAAGTCCCGTCCGGCCGGGGCCTGGCGCCCTGTCCTATCCTGGGCGGCACCCCGAGCCCCCAGGAGTCCGCCCCGTGCGCATCGACCTGCACGCCCACAGCAACGCCTCCGACGGCACCGACAGCCCGGCCGAACTGGTCGCGGCGGCCGTGGCCGCGGGCCTCGACGTCGTGGCGCTCACCGACCACGACACCGTCGCGGGCCACGCGGAGGCCGCCGGGGCGGTGCGCGCGCTGCCGGCCGGCAGCCGACTGACCGTCGTCCCGGGCGCCGAACTGTCCTGCGCGGTGGACGACGTCAGCATGCACCTGCTGGCGTACCTGTTCGACCCGGACGAGCCGGAGTTCGCGCGCGAGCGGGAGCTGGTGCGCACCGACCGGTTCCGGCGCGGGCGGGCGGTCGTCGAGCGCTGCCGCGAACTCGGCGCGGACATCAGCTGGGAGCAGGTGCAGCGGATCGCCGGGGCCGGCTCGGTCGGGCGCCCGCACATCGCCAGCGCGCTGGTCGAGGCGGGCGTGGTGGCCACCGTCTCGGACGCCTTCACCGCCGAGTGGCTGGCCAACGGCGCCCGGGCGGACGTCCGCAAGCACGAGACCGACCCGATCGAGGCGGTCCGGCTGGTCCGGGCCGCCGGCGGGGTGCCGGTGTTCGCCCACCCCGGCGCGGTCAAGCGCGGGCGGACCGTCCCGGACCAGGTGATCGCCGACCTCGCGGCGGCCGGGCTGGCGGCGCTGGAGGTCGACCACACCGACCACGACGAGGAGACCCGGGTGCGGCTGCGCGGCCTGGCCGGCGAGCTGGGGCTGCTGGTCACCGGCTCCAGCGACTACCACGGCAGCCGCAAGACCGTCCGGCTCGGCGAGCACACCACCGATCCCGCGGTGTACGAGGCCCTGCTGGCGCAGGCCACCGGCGCGAAGCCGATCGGCGGCTGAGGGCCGCACGCCGGGGTGCGGGGGCGCGGCGGGAGCGCGGGGCCAGGACGGGAGACCCGCGGCCTGAGCCCCGGTCAGTCCAGCCGGACACCGCGGCGGTCCGGGTCGCGCAGGTCGGCACCCTGGTCCAGCCAGCGCTCCTGGAGCGCGGCCGCGCCGTGCACCCGCTTCCAGCCGGCCTCGTTGGGCGTCATCGGCAGCAGCGGCAGGAAGCGGACCGGGTCGGCCGGCTCGTCCAGCTCCAGGTCCGGCACCAGGCCGCCCGGCTCGGCGGCCAGCACCGAGGTGAACGGCGCGCCGTCCCACAGCGGGGCGCCGAGGTCCAGCGAGCCGCCGGGGGCCACCACCAGTCCCTCGACCTGCGGGGTCGCGGCCAGGGTGGCCAGGCTGCGCAGCACGCTGTCGCGCCCGCCGCGGACGGTCAGCACCAGTTCGGCGCGCGGGCCGCGCAGTTGGTCGGCCACCGGTGCGGTCGGATCGGCCATCGGCGCGGCGGCCATGCCGAGCGTCGCGTACCGGACCAGGCCGTCGGCGTCCGGGCCGAAGCGCAGCACCTCGATCCGGTCGGTGCCGAGGAAGGTGACCGCGGCGCGGCCGCTCGGCTCGCCGAAGGTGGTGATCAGCCGGGCCTCGACGGCGGCCAGCACCGCCTCCCGGGAGAGCGCCGGGGAGCTGCCGCCGTGGGGTTCGCCGAAGAGCGGGAAGTCGTGCGCCATGCCGGTGAGCGTAACCCCCGGGGGCAGGCCGGCCGTGTGCGGGCGGCCTGGGCAAAGCCTCGGGAAAGCCCGGGGCGCCGATGGTCGGTCAGATGTTAGGGTGAGCGACTGGCCACCGGGAATCCTCAGGTTCCCGGGGCGGCGGCACGAAGGAGGTGGTTGCGGTGGATACCGGCCGACCATGCAGTACCGGCAGCTCTACCCGGCCCCGACTTCCCCGTACCCCTCGCCACGCAGGCTGAACCGGCTGATCCAGCCGAGGTAGCCCGGGCAGGCCGGACGCGGACGAACCGGCCGGGAGAGCACCCTCACCCCCCTTCACCGGTGTTCTTCGCCGTCGCACCACGGCCGCCCGCTCCTCCCCCGCCTTCCGACCGGGGGACCCCTACGCCGCTGTGCGGCGGCTCCTGTTCCAGGGAGCCTGCCATGTCGATGATCAACAGCCTGCGCGCCGCCGTCCGCACCAACCGCCGCCGCTCCGCGGTCGGCGCGTACGACGCCGTCCCGGTGGGCGCCGGCTCGGCGGTCGTCGACTGCGCGGTGTACCAGCACGGCAAGCGCCACGGCGAGACCTGCAGCCCCCGCGAGGCCGCCCGCCGGATCAAGGCCGCACACCAACTCCCGGACGGGGACGGCTCGTTCAGCTGGATCGGGCTGCACGAGCCGACCGAGGCCGAGTTCGAGGGCATCGCCCAGCGCTTCGGCCTGCACCCGCTCGCAGTCGAGGACGCGGTGCACGCGCACCAGCGGCCCAAGGTCGAGCGCTACGACGACGTGCTGTTCGCCGTCTTCAAGACCATCCGCTACGTCGAGCACGACCAGCTCACCCCGACCAGCGAGGTGGTGGAGACCGGCGAGCTGATGGTCTTCGCCGGGCGGGACTTCGTGATCACCGTCCGGCACGGCGGCCACGGCTCGCTGCAGGAGCTGCGGCACCGGCTGGAGGCCGACGCGGACGAGTCCGGACTGCTCGCCAAGGGCCCGTCCGCGGTGCTGCACGCGATCGCCGACCACGTCGTGGACAACTACCTGCTGGTCTCCGAGCGGCTGCAGAACGACGTGGACGAGATCGAGTACGGCGTCTTCTCGGCCAAGGGCGGGCGCAGCGCCGACGTCGGCCGGGTGTACCAACTCAAGCGCGAGGTACTGGAGTTCAAGCGGGCCGTGGTGCCGCTGCTGCGCCCGATGCAGCAGTTGTCCGAGCCGCTGCAGCGCCTCGTCGACCCGGACATCCAGAAGTACTTCCGGGACGTCGCCGACCACCTGGCCCGGGTCACCGAGCAGGTGCACGGCTTCGACGAACTGCTGAACTCGCTGCTCCAGGCCAACCTGGCGCAGGTCTCGGTGGCGCAGAACGAGGACATGCGCAAGATCACCGCCTGGGCGGCGATCTTCGCCGTGCCCACCATGATCACCGGCGTGTACGGCATGAACTTCGAGTACATGCCCGAGCTGCACCACAAGTACGGCTATCCGATGGTGCTCGGCGCCATCATGCTGATCTGCGTCGGGATGTACCGGGGCTTCCGCCGCAACGGCTGGCTGTAGCCGCCCGCGGCGCCCGCCGACCGCTACCGCCGGCCGCCGCGGGCGACCAGGACCAGGCCCACCAGGATCAGCACCACCGCCGGATACGCCGCCACTGGGGGCCACTGGCCGAGCCACAGGGCGGCGATCAGGGCCGCGCCCGGCGTCTCCAGCAGGATCGCGGTGGAGGTGATCGACGGGCCGAGGCTGCGCACCACGCGGTTGCTCAGCGAGTGGCCGAGCAGTTGGGCGGCGACCATCAGCAGCACGATCTGCCACCACACCCCGGCCGGCCAGCCGGCCAGCGGCGTCCCGGCGACCAGGCAGATCGCCAGCAGGCCCACCGCCGTGGTGGCGTAGCAGACCAGCGTGTACGCGGTGGTGCTGACGGTCTTGCGGACCTCCGCGCCCAGCAGCATGTACCCGGCGGCGGCCAGGCCCGCGCCGAGGGCGAGCGCGTCGCCGAGCAGCGCGCGCGGGGAGAGCGAGAGGTCGACGCCGGTCAGCACCAGCACGCCGGCGAAGGCCACGCCCGTACCGAGCCAGACCATCCGGGGGGCGCGGACGCCGAGCAGTCGCATCAGCAGGATGGTCCACAGCGGGGTGGTGGTGACCAGGGCGGTCGCCGAGGCCACCGAGGTCATCCGCAGGCTGGGCATCCAGAGCGCGAAGTGCACGGCGAGCAGTACGCCCGCCGCGATCGCGAGCAGCAGCGCCCGCCGGCCGATCCCGCGCAGTTCGGCGCGGTGGCGCAGCAGCGCGTACGGGCCGAGGACGCCGACCGACATGACGTTGCGCCAGAACGCGATCGCCAGCGCGGGCGCGGCGGTGGCGCTGATCAGCGGGCCGGACAGCGAGATGCCGGCGATGGAGACGGCGAGCAGCAGCAGGTCGGCGGTGGGGAGCGGGTGCGCCGGCTCGGTGGCGGTGGCGGCTGGTGCGGGTGCGGTCGCGGGCCGGGCGGCGGGCACGGCGCTCCTCTGCTGGTCACGTGGGCTGGGGCGAGGCGGGGCCTGACTGAACCGGGCCGGGGCTGGACCGGGCCGGGCTGGACCAGGCCGGGGCTGGGCGCTCCTACGGTAAGGCCCGTGGCAAGCCGATGGAACTGTCGCCCGACGGCTGAGACAACTCGTGGACGGCGGAGGTCGTACCCTGGGCGCCATGGACCGTACGCCCGCCGCCGCGACCGCCGACGACCTCCTCGACCAGGCCCTGCTGGAGGAGGCCGCGAAGAAGTCCGGCCTCCTCTGGGTCCGCGCGGACGGCCAGGAGCAGGCCCGCCCGCTCTGGCACGCCTGGCACGACGGCGCCGTGGTGGTGGTCGGCGAGGGCGGCGAGCAGCCGCTGCACGGCCTGACCGCCGGAGCCGGCGCGGTGGTGACCGTCCGCAGCAAGGACAAGGGCGGCCGGCTGACCGGCTGGAGCGCCCGGGTCTCGGAGCTGGCCCCGGGCGGCGAGGCCTGGCTGGGCGCCGTCGAGGAGCTCAAGGGCAAGCGGCTGAACGCGCCCGACACCGACACCATCACCGACCGCTGGGCCCGCGAGTGCCGGGTGCTGCGCCTGGAGCCCGCCGGAGCGCTGACCGAGCGTCCGGGCGCGATGCCGGACGGCTCGCACGCCGCCCAGCCGATGCCCACCGCGGCCACCACCCGCCGCCCCGTCCCGGCCGGTCTGCCCAAACTGCTGTTCAAGCGCCGCTAAAGATTCACGCCCGGGACTCCTCGGCTGTGTACCGTGCCTCGTCGGGCCGGGCTCGCGACACGCGGGTAGCCTTGCCCGCAGGTGCGCCCCGGCGTACCCGGCACGGCGTCGAACGAGTAGAGGGAGTTCATGGCAGGGCCAGGCACCCGGGTCTTCATCTCCCACCTCTCCGCCCTCGCCGTCTTCGACCCGAACGGCGACCAGGTCGGCCGGGTCCGTGACGTCGTCGTCTCGCTGCGGCTCGGCGGCCGCCCGCCGCGGGTCCTGGGCCTGGTGGTCGAGGTGGTCGGCCGGCGCCGGATCTTCCTGCCGATGACCCGGGTGACCAGCCTGGAGTCCGGCCAGGTGCTCGCCACCGGCGTGATCAACCTGCGGCGCTTCGAGCAGCGCCCGTCCGAGACCCTGGTGCTCGCCGAGCTGCTGGACCGCACCGTCACCTGGTCCAAGACCGGTGAGGACGTCACCGTGCTGGACGTCGGGATGGTGCAGACCCGGATGCGCGAGTGGGAGATCAGCAAGGTCTTCGTCCAGGTCGGCCGGGCCGGCCGGCTGCGCAAGGGCAAGGGCGAGCGGCTCACCCTGGACTGGCAGGACGTCACCGGCTTCACGCTGCCCGAGCAGGACCAGGGCGCCGCCAACCTGCTCGCCACCTTCGACCAGCTGCGCGCCGCCGACCTCGCCAGCGTCATGCACCACCTGTCCGCCAAGCGCCGCGCCGAGGTGGCCGCCGCGCTCGACGACGAGCGGCTCGCCGACGTCCTGGAGGAGCTGCCCGAGGACGACCAGGTCGAGATCATCGGCAAGCTCAAGGACGAACGCGCCGCCGACATCCTGGAGGCGATGGACCCGGACGACGCCGCCGACCTGCTCTCCGAACTGCCCGACGACGAGGCCGAGCGGCTGCTCCAGCTGATGGAGCCGGACGAGGCCGAGCCCGTCCGCCGCCTGCTGTCGTACGAGGAGAACACCGCCGGCGGTCTGATGACCACCGAGCCGGTCGTGCTGGAGCCGGACGCGACCGTGGCCGAGGCGCTCGCCCGCATCCGGGTCTCCGACCACAAGCCCGCGCTCGCCGCGCAGGTGTACGTCTGCCGGCCGCCGAACGAGACCCCGACCGGCAAGTACCTGGGCACCGTGCACTTCCAGCGGCTGCTGCGCGAGCCGCCGTACGTGCTGGTCGGCTCGCTGGTCGACGACGACCTGGACCCGCTGCCGCCGGACACCCCGCTGTCGCTGATCACCAGCTACCTGGCGACCTACAACCTGGTGTCCGCGCCGGTCGTCGACGAGGCCGACCACCTGCTCGGCGCGGTGACCGTCGACGACGTGCTCGACCACCTGCTGCCGGAGGACTGGCGCGAGTCCGTCCTGCACGGCCACGACGACACGGACGGCACGAGGGAAGAGGTGCACGGTGGACGCTGACCGCAAGGGGCGGCGGGACGAGTCCCCCCGCCAACGCATCCAGAGCGAACTGCGGGAACTGCGCCAGCTGCGCGAACTGCGCGGCCGGGAGGGCGGCCGGGAGCGGCGCGCCGAGATCTCCGTGGCCGGCCCGGCCCGCACCCGGCTCGACCAGCCCCGCACCGCCCGGCCCGGGCTGATCTCGCTGCCCGCCTACGACCCGGAGGCGTTCGGCAAGCTCTCCGAACGGATCGCGCGGTTCCTGGGCACCGGCCGCTTCATCGTCTGGATGACGGTGGTGATCATCATCTGGGTGGCCTGGAACACCCTGCTGCCGGAGAACGTGCGCTTCGACAGCTACCCCTTCATCTTCCTCACCCTGGTGCTGTCCCTCCAGGCCTCCTACGCGGCCCCGCTGATCCTGCTCGCGCAGAACCGCCAGGACAACCGGGACCGGGTCAACATGGAGCAGGACCGGGCCCGCAGCGACCGCAACATCGCGGACACCGAGTACCTGACCCGCGAGGTCGCGGCCCTGCGGCACGGGCTCGGCGAGGTCGCCACCCGAGACTTCATCCGCTCCGAACTCCAGTCCCTGCTCAAGGAGATCGAGGAGCGCCGGGAGCCCTCCGGGACGCTGTGACCGGCGGCACGCTACCGGCGGGTTAGGGGATCCCCCGAGCGCCGTACCATCAAGGCATGGCCAACGAGACAGAGGTCGCGGCCGGCGTCACGGAGGAGTCCGTACGCCAGGCGCTGGCGACCGTCAACGACCCGGAGATCAACCGCCCGATCACCGAGATCGGCATGGTGAAATCGGTCGGGATCGCCGAGGACGGCGCGGTGCGCGTCGCGGTCTACCTGACCGTCTCCGGCTGCCCGATGCGCGACACCATCGTCACCCGGGTCCGCGAAGCGGTCGGCCGCGTGCCCGGTGTGACCGGCGTCGAGGTCGAGCTCGACGTGATGAGCGACGAGCAGCGCAAGGAGCTCTCCCAGCTGCTGCGCGGCGGCGCCCCCGAGCGGGAGATCCCGTTCGCCAAGCCGGGCACGCTGACCCGGGTCTACGCCGTCGCCTCCGGCAAGGGCGGCGTCGGCAAGTCCTCCGTCACGGTCAACCTGGCCGCCGCGATGGCCGCCGACGGCCTGAAGGTCGCCGTCGTGGACGCCGACATCTACGGCCACAGCGTGCCCCGCATGCTCGGCGTCGAGGGCCGGCCCACCCAGGTCCAGGACATGATCATGCCGCCGCAGTCGCACGGCGTGAAGGTCATCTCGATCGGCATGTTCACCCCGGGCAACGCCCCGGTGGTCTGGCGCGGCCCGATGCTGCACCGCGCGCTCCAGCAGTTCCTCGCCGACGTCTACTGGGGCGACCTGGACGTCCTGCTGCTGGACCTGCCGCCCGGCACCGGCGACATCGCGATCTCGGTGGCCCAGCTGGTCCCCAACGCGGAGATCCTGATCGTCACCACCCCGCAGATGGCCGCCGCCGAGGTGGCCGAGCGGGCCGGCACCATCGCGGTGCAGACCCACCAGAAGATCGTCGGCGTGATCGAGAACATGTCCGGCATGCCGTGCCCGCACTGCGACGAGATGATCGACGTCTTCGGCACCGGCGGCGGCCAGACCGTCGCGGACGCGCTCACCCGCACCGTCGGCGCGACCGTCCCGGTGCTCGGCTCGATCCCGATCGACGTGCGCCTGCGCGAGGGCGGCGACGACGGCCGCCCGGTCGTACTCGCCGCCCCCGACTCCCCGGCCGGCGCCGCCCTGCGCGCCGTCGCCGGCAAGCTCGGCGGCCGCCAGCGCGGCCTCTCCGGGCTCTCCCTCGGGCTGACCCCGAAGAACAAGTTCTGACGACGCGTCGCCGAAG
>NZ_JBHWIJ010000298.1:0-5530 GCF_042732255.1 Kitasatospora sp. NPDC059803
CGGCCGACCGGCTCGCCTACCAGGTGACCGACGCCGGAGCCGCCCTCGTCGTGGTCGCCGAACGGAACCCGTTCGGCACCGAAGCGCCCGTCCGCCCCGTCACCCTGGACGAACTCGACCGGCCGGCCGCCGAGCGCGGCCCGCTGCCCGCCGCCGACCCGGACCGCCCCGCCTACGTCATCCACACCTCCGGCTCCACCGGCCGCCCGAAGGCCGTGCGGGTCGACCACCGCAACCTCGCCGCCGTCACCGCGGGCTGGCGCGCCGAGTACCGCCTCGACACCGAGGCCCGGGTGCACCTCCAGATGGCCGGGACCGCCTTCGACGTGTTCTCCGGCGACCTCGCCCGGGCGCTGAGCACCGGCGGCACCCTCGTCCTGGTCGACCGCGACCTGCTGTTCGACACCGCCCGGCTGTACCGCACCATGCGCGAGGAGGCCGTCGACTGCGGCGAGTTCGTGCCCGCCGTCGCCCGCGGCCTGCTGGCCCACTGCGAACGCGAGGGCCTGCGGCTGGACTTCCTGCGGCTGCTGGTCGTCGGCTCCGACTCCTGGAAGGCCGCCGAGCACCGGAGGCTGCGCGCCCTGTGCGGGCCGGACACCCGGCTGGTCAACTCCTACGGCCTGACCGAGGCCACCATCGACACCAGCTACTACGAGGGCGGCGCGGACGCCCTGGAGCCCGGCCGGATGGTGCCGATCGGCCGGCCCTTCCCCAACAGCGCGCTGTACATCCTCGACCACTACGGAGAGCCGGTACCGCCCGGAGTGCCCGGCGAGCTGTGGATCGGCGGCGCCGGTGTCGCCGCCGGCTACCCGAACGACCCGGAGCAGACCACCCGGCGCTTCACCACCCTGGAGCTCGACGGCCCGCCCGTCCGGCTCTACCGCACCGGCGACCTCGGCCACTGGGACGCCCACGGCACCGCCCACCTGCTCGGGCGGATCGACAACCAGGTCAAGGTGCGCGGCCACCGGATCGAGATCGGCGAGATCGAGGCCCACCTCACCGCCCGCCCCGAACTCGCCCAGGCCTGTGTGACGGTCCGTCAGGACGCCACCGGCGAAGCCGTGCTGGCCGCCTACCTGGTCCCCGCCGAGGGGACCACCCTGGACCGCCGGGAACTGCGCCGCCACCTGGCCGAGCACCTGCCCACCGTGATGATCCCCTCCCACCTCACCGAACTGCCCGCCCTGCCGCTCACCCCCAACGGCAAGGTCGACCTGGCCGCCCTGCCCGAGCCCCGGATCGACACCGGCGACGCGCAGCACGAACCGCCCGTCACCCTCTACGAGATCCGCACCGCCGAGCACTGGAGCAACCTGCTCGGCGTGGCGGAGGTCGGCCTCCAGCACGACTTCTTCGAACTCGGCGGCAGCTCCATCCGGCTGATCGAGCTGATCCACCACCTGCAGACCGAGTTCAACATCAGCATCCCGGTCGGCCTGCTCTTCAAGGTCACCACCCTGCACGGGATGGCCCGCACGCTGGAGCAGATCATCACCGGCGAAGTCGCCGGCGGCCAGCCGTACCTCTGGTTCAACCCCGGGGCGCCCGAAGGGCGGACGGTGTTCTGCTTCCCGCCGGCCGGCGGCCACGGCCTGGTCTACCGTCAGCTCGCCGCCCACCTGCCCGACCACCGGCTCGCCGCCTTCAACTACCTCGCCGGCGACGACAAGACCGCCCGCTACGCCGACCTGGTCGAGGAGCTGGAGGAGTCGGGGCCGTACGTCCTGCTCGGCTACTCGCTCGGCGGCAACCTCGCCTTCGAGGTGGCCCGGGAGCTCGAACGCCGAGGCCGTACGGTCAGTTCCGTCCTGGTGGTGGACTCCTACCGGATCCCCGAGCCCTTCGAACTCGGCGAGGAGCACCTGGCCGTCTTCGAGCGCGAACTCCACGAGCACCTGCACCGGCACACCGGCTCCCGGATCGTCGCCCAGGAGACCCTCGAACAGGCCCGGGACTACCTGGCGTTCTGCAGCCGGACGCCCAACCTGGGCGTCCTGAAGGCCCCGCTCAACGTCGTCTGCGAACGGGACCGGCTGGCGCTGCACGCGGGCGGCGAGCACGGCTCCTGGCACGGCGCCTCCAGCGCCGGCACCGCCGTCCACGCCGGGCACGGCAGCCACGCCGAGATGCTCGACGCCGAGTTCGCCGCCCGCAACGCCGAACTGGCGGGCGCCATCCTGGCCGGAGGCACCGCCGATGGCCGGGCCTGAGCGCGGACCGGACTGGTCGAGCCGGGAGCGGGCCCCCGGCGGCCCGCCCCGGGTCATCGTGATCGGCGCGGGCATCGGCGGGCTCTCCACCGGCTGCTACGCGCAGATGAGCGGGCTGGAGACCCGGATCTTCGAGAAGCACGTGCTGCCCGGCGGCTGCTGCACCGCGTGGTCCCGGCACGGCTACCTGTTCGACTACTGCATCGACTGGCTGATCGGCACCGCCGAGGGCACCGGCGCGAACCAGGTGTGGCGCGAACTCGGCGCCCTCGACGGCAAGTCGATCACCCGCTTCGACGTCTTCAACCGCGTCGTCGACGAACACGGCCGCGCCGTCACCTTCTACGGGGACCCGGACCGGCTGGAACAGCACCTGCTGGCCACCGCCCCCGGCGACGCCAAGCCGATCCGCGCCTTCTGCCGGGACCTGCGCCGCTTCGCCGCCATCGACCTGCCCTGGGACCTCACCCCGCCGCCGCTGCGCGGCCCGGCCGAGCGGCTGCGCACCCTGCGCACCGTGCTGCCCGCGTTCCGGCTCTTCTGGCGGACCGCGACGACCCCGATGAGCGGCTTCGCCGAGCGCTTCCAGGACCCTCTGCTGCGGCGGGCGCTGCCCAACATGTTCCTCCAGGAACCGGCCGGCTTCCCGCTGCTGCCATACCTGTACACCCTGGCCGCCGCGCACAACGGCAACGCGGGCTTCCCGCAGGGCGGTTCACTCGGGCTGGCCCGCTCGGTGGAGGAGCGCTACACCTCGCTCGGCGGGGTGATCGGCTACCGCTGCCGGGTGGAGCGGATCCTGGTCGAGGGGGACCGCGCCGTCGGCGTCCAACTCCGGGACGGCTCCCGGCACTTCGCCGACCACGTGGTGGCCGCCTGCGACGGGCCGACGGTGCTCGACCGGCTCCTCGAAGGCCGCTGGTCCAGCCCCGCCACCGACCGGCTGTACGGCGAGCTGCTGGACAAGCCCGGCAACCTGTACCCGGCCGTGGTCTCGGCCTTCGTCGGCGTGGACGGCCCGCTGCCCGAGGGCGAACCGCACAGCACCACCTACCTGCTGCCCCCCGAGCAGGGCGCCCGGCTGCCCGGCTCGCTCCAGCACAGCCTGGTCGTCCAGATGCGCTCGGACTACGCGGAGGGCTTCGCGCCGCCCGGCAAGTCGGTGCTGCACTGCACCTACTTCAGCGACTACCGCTCCTGGAAGGACCTGCGGGTCAGCGACCGCCGCGCCTACCGGGCGCGCAAGCAGGAAGTCGCCGCGTTCGTCCGGGAGTTCCTGGAGCGGACGTACCCGGGGCTCGGCCGCCGGATCGAACTCGTGGACGTCGCCTCCCCGGTGACCACCGAGCGGTTCACCGGCAACACCTACGGCAGCATCCTCGCCTGGCAGGCCTTCTCCGAGGCCGAGGACGCCGCCAACCGGCTGGTCAACCGGGACCGGATGCGGCTGCCCGGGCTGCGAGGCTTCTCGATGGCCGGCCAGTGGGCCGGCCTCGGCGGCCTGATCCGCGCCGCCACCAGCGGCCGGTACGCCGCGCAGTACCTCTGCCGGGAGCTCGGCCGGCCGTTCCGGGCCTGGCCCAGCGACAACCAGGAACCTTGGCACACGGGCAAGTTGGGCAAACTGCCGCAACTCGACCGGGCCACCGTGGGAGTGCCGGAATGACCGGAACGAGTACCAGCAGGCAGACCATGGTGATCGTCGGGGGCGGGCTGGGCGGCCTGTCGACCGGCTGCTACGCGCAGATGAACGGCTACCGCACCACCGTCCTGGAGATGCACGAACTCCCCGGCGGCTGCTGCACGGCCTGGGACCGCGGCGAGTTCACCTTCGACTGCTGCGTGAGCTGGCTGCTCGGCAGCGGCCCCGGCAACGAGATGCACCAGATCTGGCTCGAACTCGGCGCGCTGCAGGGCAAGGTGATGCGCAACTTCGACGTCTTCAACGTGGTGCGCACCAGGGACGGCCGGGCCGTCTACTTCTACTCCGACCCCGACCGCCTCGAAGCGCACCTGCTCGACCTCGCCCCGGAGGACGCCCGGCGGATCCGGCAGTTCTGCGCAGGGCTGCGCAAGTTCCGCCGCGCCCTGGTCCGTTACCCCTTCCTCAAGCCGGTCGGGCTGATGGGCCGGACCGAGCGCTGGCGGATGCTCGCCTCCTTCCTGCCGTACTTCAACGTCATCCGGCGCTCGATCACGGTGCTGATGAGCGACTACTCGGCGCGCTTCCGGAGCCCGCTGCTGCGCGAGGCGTTCAACTTCGTCCTCTACGAGCAGCACCCCAACTTCCCGGTGCTGCCCACTTACTTCCAACTCGCCTCGCACGCCGGGCAGTCGGCCGGGGTGCCGGAGGGCGGCTCGCTCGGGCTGGCCCGCTCGATCGAGCAGCGCTACCGGCGGCTCGGCGGCGAGATCAGCTACAACACCAAGGTGGCCGAGATCCTGGTCGAGCAGGACCGGGCCGTCGGGGTGCGGCTGAGTGACGGACGGGAGATCCGGGCGGACATCGTGGTCGCCGCCTGCGACGGACGCACCACCATGCTGGACCTGCTCAAGGGCCGCTACCTGAACGACACCTACCGGCGGCTGTACACCCGGACCATCACCGAGCCCGGCATGGTCTTCCCCGGCTACCTCACCGTCTTCCTGGGCCTGCGCCGCCCCTTCCCGGCCGGGGACCCGTGCACCACCTACCTGCTGGAGGACGAGGTCGCCGACCGGCTCACCGGCATCCGCCACCCCAGCATCAACGTCCAGTTCCGCAGCCGCCACTACCCCGAGCTGTCGCCCGCCGCGACGACCGTCGTCTACGCCAGCTACTTCTGCGACATCGCCCCCTGGCGGGAGTTGAGCACCGGCCCGGAGCAGGCGCCGCGGCTGCGGCGGGGCGAGGAACTGCACACCCTGCCGGTGGGGCGCGGCCGCGAGTACCAGCGCGAGAAGCGGCGGGTGCGGGACGCCATCGTGGAGTTCCTGGACGGGCACCACCCCGGTCTGCGGGACGCCGTCGCGGTCAAGGACGTGTCCACCCCGCTCACCCAGGTCCGCTACACCGGCAACTACGACGGCACGGTGCTCGGCTGGCAGCCGTTCGTGGAGAGCGGCGAGACCCTGGAGGAGGAGATCAAGCGCAACGGGCCCGGGCTGCCCGGCCTGGCGAACTTCTACCTCTCCGGCGTGTGGGCGACCACCGGGGGACTGATCCGGGCGGCCGCCTCGGGGCGGGGGCGGAGGATAAGCAAAAACACACCCGCGCCCGACAGGGGGCGGCCCAGCCCGGGCGGGGGCAGAGCGCGCGCCCCCCCCCGGCA
>NZ_JBHWIJ010000298.1:5540-10587 GCF_042732255.1 Kitasatospora sp. NPDC059803
GGAGGTGGATAACAAGCGCACGGGGCCGGGGCTGCCGGGCCTGGATAAATTCAACCTCTCCGGCGTGGGGGCGACCACCGGGGGACTCATCGGGGCGGCCCCCGCCGGCCGGCACGTCGTCCAGTTCATCTGCCGCGACGACGGCCGGCCGTTCACCGCCGCCGTGGACGACAGCGCGCCGCCGCCCACCCTGGTCATCGAACCGGTCGGGCCCGCCGACCGGCGGTTTGGAGTCACCTCATGAGGGTCGAGAAGTGGGTCGTCCGCGAGCACGTGGACGGCGTGCCGGACGTCGAGCGGATGTACCGGAAGGTGGTCGAGGAGGTGGACGTCCGCCTCGCCGCGGACGAGATGCTGCTGCGGACCAGGTACGTCTCGGTCGACCCGTACCTCCAGGGGATCGCCCTGGACACCCCGATCGGCGACCACATGGGCGCGGACTCCATCATGGAGGTGGTGGAGGCCGGGCCGGACGCCGCCTTCGCCGTCGGCGACCTCGTGCAGGGCTTCGGCGGCTGGCGCAGCCACGTGATCAGCAACGGCGCCCCGGCGCTCTGGCAGACCGGCACCTTCCCGATGGTCTTCCCCGCCTACCGGCGGCTGGACCGGAGCGACTACGACGACGCCCTGCCGCTCTCCACCGCCCTCGGCGTCCTCGGCGGCCCGGGGATGACCGCCTGGGGCACGGTCGAGAAGTTCCTCAAGGTCCGGCCGGGGGACACCGTGCTGGTCAGCGGGGCGTCCGGGGCGGTCGGCTCGGTGGTCGGACAGCTGGCCCGGCACCGGGGGGCCCGGGTCATCGGCACCACGGCCACCCCGGCCAAGGCCGCCCGGCTGCGTGAGCTGGGCTTCGACGCGGTCCTGCTCTACCGCGACGGCGACGACCCCGAGCGGCTGCGGGAGGAAATCGCCAAGCTCGCCCCGGCCGGCATCGACCGCTACTTCGACAGCCTCGGCGGGGCGCTCACCGACGCGGTCTTCTCCCAGCTCGCCGTGGACAGCCGGGTCGCGGTCTGCTGGCAGTGGGGCAGCCAGGTCGGCGGCGACTGGGCGGGCCCGCGACTGCTGCCGATGATCATGTTCCCGCGCACCACCATCCGCGGCATCTTCTCGCTGGAGTGGTTCACCGAGGAGAACTGGTCGGCGCTGCGGCAGGAACTGGGCGCCCTCGTCCGCAGCGGGGACCTCGGCTACCAGCAGACCGTCCACCGGGGCTTCGACAACATCCCGGCCGCCTACCGCAGCCTGTACGTGGACCGCTCAGCGAGCCGGGGCAAGGTGCTCGTCGAACTCTGAGCCGGGCGGTCCGCGGGGCCGGCTGGGGCGGGCGGTTCGTGGGCCCGCCCCAGCCGGGCGCAGGTCAGTTCAGGGTGAACCAGGTGGAGCGGGACTTCTTCCACTCCGGCTGGGCGAGGTCCTTGGCGGCGGTGCCGTCGCCGTACAGGTCGGCGGAGCCGTCGTCGGTGATCAGCTGGGCCCGGGCGCCGGGGGCGTCCAGGTTCGGCACGTCCGGGACGGCCTCCCAAGCGCCGGCGTCGCTGGTCGGCAGGTCGACCAGCTTGACCGGCTGGGAGCCCGGCTGCCCGTTCCAGCGGTAGAGGGCGTACGGGGCGGAGTTGTCCTCGGCGGACCAGGAGCCGGCCACGATCAGGTACTGGCCGAGGTCGTTGCGGCGCAGGTCGCGGATGGAGAGCCCGCCGAGGTCCAGCTCGACCGGCTCGCCGAAGGTCGCGTGCGAGGCCGAACCGGACAGCAGCGACGGGAGGTTGGTGACGGGGACGAGCAGCGCGCGGCCGCCGGTGACCGCCGGGGTCAGCGGCGCGCGGAAGCCGATGTACGCGGTGGTGGTGCTGCCCGGGGCGAACTCCAGCCCCTCGACGTTGAATCCGTCGATCTGCTTGGGCGCCTGGCCGTCCGCCGCGCCCGCCGCGAAGCCGTAGCGGTCGCCGTGGGCGCCGTCCCAGGCGATCAGGTCGTCGCGCAGGCCGTGGTACGAACCGGCCAGCGACAGCTGGGTGTTGGCGCCCGAGCCGGTGACCTTCGTGGTGAACACGGTGTGCCGGTCCGGCTTGACCTTGCCGTCCTTGTTGTTGCCGAGCGAGCCCGTCCAGTAGATCGTGTCGCCGACCCGGGCCGCGGCCTCGATGTCGATCTCCTTGGAGACGCCGAGCGCGGAGCTGAAGTCCCAGGTGCGGACCGGCGCGCCGGAGGCGTTGCGGTCGTACAGCCGCAGCACGTTGGACTCGTCGTCGCCCACCAGGATGTAGCCGCCGCCCGCGTCCACCGCGGCGGAGGCGTCGCTGGAGCCGGTCAGGTAGCGGCTGGCGGCCGGGAACTGGACGGCGGGGGAGGCCGCGTAGTGCAGGGTGCGGGTCGCGGTCTTGCCGCCCAGGCCGGTCACCTTGATGGTGAGGTCGGTGTAGCCGACGCCCTGCGCGGCGACCGCCAGGGTGCGGGTGCCGCCGGTGCCCGTCACCGCCACGTCGCCGGTCCGCGCGACGGCGCTGCGGGTGCTCGCCGAGGCGGCGACGGTCAGCGCCGAGGCCGTGGCCCCGCTCTGCGCCACCGCCACGGACACCGTCGGGTCGCCGGTGGCGCCGACCGCGCCGGACAGGTAGCCGGCCGAGAAGGTGATCGTCGGAGTGCCGTACGAGGCCGCGGCGGCCGGGACGACCGGCAGGGCGAGTACGGGCACCGCCGCGACGGCGACGGCCAGCGGCAGCAGACGGCGGGGGGAACGGGACACGGTGACAGCCCTTCGACGCACGGGGAGGAGCGGGGGCGGTGCGGATCCGGACCAGCCTGGGCGGCCGCGGCGAACGCCAACCCTACGCCGGAGAACCGGACGGCGAACAGCAGGCCTCCAACGGCGGGCGGGAGTTGGGGGAAAGGCCCGGCCGGGCATGGCCTAGCCGCGGATTCCGGCCGTGTGCAGGCGGCGGCGGACCTCCTCCCACTCCGGGGCGACCGGCGCGGTCGACCGCGCGCCGACGCCCCGGTCCTTGAAACCGCTGGACGTCGACACGCACACCACCGGCCCCTCGGCCTCCCCGAGGCCCTCGACGCCGCCGAGGCTGCGCAGCCCCGCGAGCCCGGCCGCCGCGGACAGCTCCGTCCAGAGCCCGGAGCGGGCCAGTTCGGCCTGGGCGGACGCGAGTTGGCCGTCGTCCAGGGTCAGTACCCGGCCGCCGCTCTCGCGGACCGCGACCACGCCCCGGTAACCGCCGACCGGGGAGGCGATCGAGTACGCCTCGCTCGGCCCCACCGTCACCCGGGCCGCCGGCAGGCCCTGGCGGACGGCCAGGGCGAGCGGCGCGCCGGACGCGGACTCGCAGGCGACGATGCGCGGCACCCGGTCGGCCAGGCCGAGCCGGTGCAGTTCGCTGAAGCCCTTCCAGACGCCGAAGAGTAGCTCCCCGTAGCCGGTGGGCACGAACACCGCGGCCGGCACGCCGATGTCCCGGAAGATCTCGTACGCGACGGTCTTGTAGCCCTCGGGGCCGTACGCGTGGCCGGTGTGGGTGGTGGTGAGGTTGCTGACCGGGTGCAGGCCCAGCCGGTCCACGACCTGCCGCAGCAGCGGCCAGCGGGCCTCCCACGGCACCGGCAGCACGACGGCGCCGTAGGCGTTGAGGAACGCGTCGACGGCCGGCGGCAGGTCGGGCCCGGTGAACACCACGCAGCGCAGCCCGGCCCGGGCGGCGTAGGCGGCGGCGGACGCGCCGTGGTTGCCGGAGGAGGCCACCGCGATCCCGGGCGCGCCGACGCCCACGGCGGCGCTGGTGGTGCAGCGGTTCAGCCGGTCCTTGTGGCTCCAGGTCGGGTTGCGGGCCTCGTCCTTGACGTACACCCCGGGTTCGAGCTCGACCAGCGGTGTGCCGCCCTCGCCCAGGCCCGGCGCGAGCAGCGGCGGCAGCAGGGGGGCCCACCGCTCCAGCCCGCCGCGCGGCGCCCCGGCGTCCGCCCCCGGGGCGAACAGGGCGGCCGCGTCGGCCTTGAGGTAGGCGTAGTCGACCTCGACGGGGTAGGACACGTCCTCGGTGCCGGTGCGGGGACAGCCCGCGGTGAGCGGGGGCCACAACGGGTAGTCGAGGGTGGGATCGCCGAGGGAGCGCTGGCCGGTTGCGAGGGAGCCGTCTGTCGCCATGTCAGGAGCCTAACCGGACCTGCGGCGCCCGGTCCGGCGGATTTCGGGGCTCGGTGGGCGGGGGATGGCGGGCGGGGGATGGCGGGCCTCAGGGGTTCCTGCGGCCGCTACTGGCCCTGCCGGACGGCCGAGACGTCGAACTCCAGGACGACCTTGTCGCCGACCAGGACGCCGCCGCTCTCCAGGGCCGCGTTCCAGGTCACCCCGAAGTCCTTGCGGCTGATCGTCACCGAACCCTCCAGGCCCACCCGCAGGTTGCCCTGGGGGTCGACGGCGTTGCCGGTGTACTCGACGTCGATGGTGACCGGGCGGGTGACGTCCTTGACGGTGAGGTCGCCCGTCACCCGGAACTCGCCGTCCCCGCGCGGCTCGATTGCCGTCGTGGTGAAGGCGATGGTCGGGAACTTCGGCACGTCCAGGAAGTCGTTGGTGCGCAGGTGCTGGTCGCGCTGCTCGACGCCGGTGTCGATGCTGTCGGTCCGGATCGTCACCCGGGCGGTGGAACGGCCCGGGTCGGCGCCGTCCAGGTGGGCGCTGCCCTCGAAGGCGGTGAAGGAGCCGCGGACCTTGGTCACCATGGCGTGGCGCGCCACGAAGCCGATCCGGGTGTGGGCGGGGTCGAGGACGTAGTCCCCGGTGAGATCGGACAGGGAGACGGTCATGGTCGGCTTACCTCCTGGGCCTGTGTGGGGCCTCTGCGGGGAATCGCGGGGGCAGGGTCCTCGGGGGTCGCCGACCTCGGCGGCGGTGCCGCCCCGGTCGCCCCGGACCACGCTAGGTGCTGCGCCCCGTCCCCGCCCGTCGGGCCCGGGCCGCGGGGGTGGACCCGGGGGGGCCCCCCCCGGGGGTCACAACCGCCGGGGGGTGGAGGGGGGGGGGGGCCAGGCACACCCAGGGGGT